>JAICWB010000280.1 GCA_025935035.1 Terriglobales bacterium | reverse complement strand
TGGCGGAGTACGCCGCTGGCGTGCCGCAGACGTTGAATATCCAGCAAGGCAACGGGCATCTCGTGTTTCTGGAGAGCACATTCGCCCTTTTCGGCGAAGATACATTTCGCATCCGGCCGAACTTCACGCTGACGTACGGGGCGCGATATTACTTCCAAAAGTATTTTCATAATGACGGCAATAATCTTGCGCCGCGATTGGGTTTCGCGTGGACACCCGGAAAGCAACGTTCGCTGGTGATTCGGGGAGGTTCAGGCATTTTTTACGACCGGAGCGGCCCGCGGCCTATTGCAGACCTATTGCATTTCAATGGCGTGAATCTGCGCCGGTATGTGATCGATAGCCCGACTTATCCAGTGATCGCCAACACTAGTGGTCTGCCTATCAGCGAAGTGGTGCTGGCGCCGAACGCGGTAATCCCCTACACCATCCAATACAGCGCAGGATTCGAGCAGCAGATGGGCAAGAAAAGTGTGTTCTCTGCGCAGTGGGTGGGAACACGCGGCATCAAGCTGTTCCGCTCGGTAGATTCCAACGCGCCGTTATCGCTTCTGTCTGCGGCCCGACCGGACCCGGCGCTAGGGCAGGTGCGCACTATCCAGTCAGACGGAAACAGCGTCAGCAATTCGATGGAGCTTTCATTCCGCAGTGCAGCGTCAAAGTACGTGACGCTGCAGGCCCAGTACACACTTGCCAAATCTTACAACGACACTGATGGCATCACGTTCTTCCCCGCTAACAGTTATGACCCGGAGGCGGACTACGCGCGGGCGTCATTTGATCAACGGCATCACTTTACGCTGCTGGGTTCGTTGAAGCTGCCGGAGAACTTCAAATTTGGGACCAATCTGTCATTGCATTCGGCGAGGCCATACACGGAAACCACGGGTGCGGACAATAACCTTGACGGCATCATCAACGACCGCCCTGCGGGCGTTCCGCGCGATTCACTGCACGGCGCGGGACACATCCATATGGACGTAAGACTGGGCCGTGATTTTCATTTGCGTCCGCCAGAGCCAGACGCAGCGAAGAAGAATGATGGCGGCGGCGAAGGCACGGTCTTGAATGTTGGTCTGAGCGCGTTCAATGTATTGAACCATACCAATGCCGGCGGCTTTGTGGGAGTAGTGACTTCGCCCTTCTTCGGCCAAGCCACCACGGCGGATTCTCCGAGAAGATTGCAACTCAACGTGGTATTGGTCTTTTAATCATTGTCCAGCAGCTCACTTGAAAATGCTCTTCGGCATCATCACGTGGACGCCCTTGTTTCCGTCCACTAATTCGCTGTCGTCCACATCTCCTGCGACGCTGACCAGCATATAAGCGTCTTCGTGGCTGAGGTGTTTGGTCTCCATCAGGAATGAGATCATCTCGCGAATCGCGGTCTTGGTAGCGGTGGTGAGGTCTTCGTCGAATCCCATGCTGATGTAGTCCGTGGGAGTCTCTGCACGCGGATACTTCTGCCCTGTGTTCTTGTGCACGATGAATTGCAGCGTTCCGACCAGCGAAGTTTCCAAAGCGGTGATGTCCACTTCGCCGTTGCCTTGGCCGGCGTGGCCGTCGCCTACGACGAAAAGTGCGCCATTGGTGAAGACAGGAAGATAGAGAGTCGTGCCGGCCACGAGTTCTTTGTTATCCATGTTGCCGGCGTGCTTGCCGGGAGGGGCGCTGTTGAGGCGGCCATCAGCCGGCAACGGGGCGACTCCCATGCTGCCGAAGAACGGATGAAGCGGGATGACAATGTTCGGCGCGAATTGAGCGGTCATATTTTTCTTATCGAGCGGGATTATCTTCATTTCGCCTTTGGGAAAATCTTCCGGCAGAAAGCCGCCGCGGCCTGAGCCGAAGGCGTTGTAGGCGTATGGAATGGCGAGCTCGATCTTCTGGATGCGGACTTCGAGCGTGTCGCCTGGCTCGGCGCCTTCAATGAAAACTGGGCCGGTTAGGATGTGTCCGCCGGGACCTTTGTTGGTGACCTGGTCGTAGATGTCGCGCAGGCTTTGCTGCACGTCTTGCGGCTTTACTCCGGCGGCTTCGAGCCGCTTTGGAGAATTGGTGATCAGCGTGTCGAATTGCACCGTATCGCCGGATCTGATGGTGAGCACCGGAGTCGCGGCGGCGTCGTAGTATCCCCACGCTACAGTCTTGGGAGTAGCGGGTAGCTTGTAGGTTTGCGGTTTCTGCGCGGCGCAAATCAGCGAAAGTATTCCGACGAAAGCGGTGATGAAGAAAAGTCTCATTCTCATAACGCCAGTAAGAGTGCCAGAAGCGAAACATTTATGCCAGCGGCGGACTAGCACAAAAATGGGCGCAACGCAGCGCGCGGAGGAATAGAATCGGGAGTAGAGCAAATATGCCGGACGCAACATCAAGCCGGCCTTCGCTGCGTCCTGCATATTCAATCATGTTGGAGGTTTGAATATGAAGCGAGTCCTTGTCATGCTCTATGGCGTTGTTTCCTACTTTCTTTTCCTAGCCAGTTTTGTCTACGCGATCTTGTTTGTTGAAAATATCTGGGTCAGTCCCTCGTTGGATGGTGCAACACACTTGCCGTGGTTGCAGGCGGGCCTGATCGATGCAGGCCTTTTGGCTCTCTTCGCTGTGCAGCACAGCGTGATGGCGCGAAAAGGTTTCAAGCGCGTATGGACGAGGCTGATATCGCCCGCCATCGAACGCAGCACCTTTGTGCTCTTTTCCAGCGCAGCGCTTTATGCGCTATGCCGATGGTGGCAGCCACTTCCCGCGCTTTATGCGTCCAACAATGAGACGTTGAGCAAAATCTTGTTGGTCGTCTCTCTGTTGGGCTTCGGCATTGTTCTCATCTCGACTTTCCTCGTAAACCATTTTGAATTGTTCGGATTGAAGCAGGTCTATGATTATTGGCGCGGAATACCACCGCAACCGCTCGCGTTCAAGACGCCGGCATTCTATAAAGCGGTTCGTCATCCCATATATCTGGGATTTGTGATCGCATTTTGGGCGGCGCCACGAATGACCACAGGACACCTTTTCTTTGCGGTCATGTGTACGGCTTACATTCTTGTTGCGGTGCAGTTTGAAGAGCGCGACTTGATCTCGCTTTATGGAGACACGTATCGGGAATACCGCAAGCAGGTGTCCATGATCGTTCCGTTCATGGGAACGGGTCTGCGAGAGAAGACCAAGGCGTCGGCTGCCGGAAAATAAGTGATAGATTTAGGGCGACTTGAATCTCGCTCTCAACAATCTGCTGCACAGTTGGTGGGCCTGGCTGACCACGGCGGGAATCCTCGCTATGGGCGCGATCGGCAGCGCTATGCGTCAGGACGAACTCGGAATGCGCGTGCCGATCATTGTTGGAGCGGTCACGTCGATAGGCGCTCTGCTTTGCGATGCTGGTGCGCTGGATGGTGAACTGACGGGTCAGTCGTCCCTTCGGGACTTGGCGTTCTCTTCGACGGCTACCCGGCACTGTGTGCCGGGCTACTCTCAGTCGCCCTTCGGGCTTATGCGGCGCAATCAGT
>JAICWB010000045.1 GCA_025935035.1 Terriglobales bacterium | reverse complement strand
ATGAGCGAGGGAAGGGCTTGCTCAGCTGCGGCTTTCGTGAGCAGAACGCGATGACCGCGAGAGCCGGCAGGAGGGCGATCGCTGGGCGCGTCTACCGTAGTGAGCACTCCCCGAAACGCCACCCTATTAGGATGTTTTGCTACATGAGGCATTTCCAAAGCTAAGGCTGCCAGGTTCAAGTTTGTACCTCCGGGGGCTAAAGCCCAATCTCAATTTGCGGTCAACGCAGGCCTGTTAGGCCTGCTCCACCCGTCTTGGTATTGCGCCGGGTTCCTGCGAATGGATTGCAGGGTAATAGGGAGCCTTCGCGCAAAACCGAGCTCAGGATGACAAAAGTCGAAAAGGGCTTGGGATTGGAATGCCGAACTATTGACGTCTGAATGCTGAGTGCCGACGGCTCACGGCTGCTTCAACACCGGCAGGCCGCGCATCCTCCGGACTTCGTTCACGGTCAAGACGCCGCTGCGGAGGAGTATCTCCTGGATCTCGGCTTCTTCACGTTCGTCGGTGGCATCAACATCGGTGAAGACAAACTCGAGGTCATGCCAACCTAGTTTTTTGCTGATCACATCCCGTGTGATGTGCTCTGCGAAGAGACGCGCGGTGGGGACGATAGCCGTATGAAATGCCTGTTGGCTCATTACGTCGGCAGTGGCACGGTTTACATCGCTTTCCAGGCCGAGCGAGAGCGGGGGAAGGTCGAACGCGTCGGCAATGATGCGCAGTAGGAACTCCTGCCATCCCAGACGTAGATCGGCATCCGTACCGCCGCCGAAGCGGAGGACCTCCGGCTTGTTCTCGACCGAAAGGATCGGCACTCTGCCGGTTCCTTCAATATCATCTTGCCACCAGCGCATCAGCCGCTCGTGGTGCGCGGGCGTGAGATCCTGCAGCCACAGCGCGTACTGCACGACAGAATTGCTGGCCAGGCGCGCGGCGTAACGATGCGCGCCGAGGAAAGCGTTGATAGTCTCGAATGCGACCTCCAGGCGACCTAGGCCGAACGGAGTGTGCGTGCGCGGGTTGAGCCGGATGTACATCAGCTCGTCATCATTAAGCGCGATGTTGGCATCTTTGCCCATGCGACCCGTGACTTGCGCATAACGAGGCGATGCGGGATCGCCGTTCCAGTCCGTGCGCATGCGGATGGTGGCGCCATCTACGGGATAGAGATTGATGGGCCGTTGCGCGTCGCCGGAGAGCTGCACTTCGACCGCGCCGAATCCGCCGACGATGATATCTTCCAGCACCTGCTCGCTCAACGAGCGGAAACTGTCATCGTGATTAGGCGCGTCGAGATTGTCAGTCAAGACCTGCGCGCGTTCTTCACCATTTGAAATGTCTTTGAGCGCGCGGCCGTTCTTTGGCTGGATACGCCACTTCATTCCTGCAACCCGGTCTTTGATGCTGTTGATGGCCTTGCGCGCCACCGGTGTTTCCGCGAACTTACGCAAGTTCGCGGGCGTAGGTTTGGGCAAAGCTTCTGCGCGCGGAGAGTAAGTGAGCGCAGCGGGCAGAGCGAGCGTCTTGCGTTTTTCTTCGCGCGTGGCGTTCAGGCGGAGGCGTAGCATCGCCGGCAAGCGGCGGAGGGTGCTTTTTAGATTCATATATTAGAAATATGTGGCGCTCCTAAGGGAGCGCAGAGTCAAAGTCCAGGGCAAGGTCCCTCCACTTCGGGCTTCGCCCTACGGTCGGGATGACAATTTCAAAAAGATTACAGCTTCAATTCTGCACGTGCCCGTTCGGCGAGTTGCGGCATCTGCGAAACATGCGCGACCGTGATCGCGTTTGATTCGAGCGTGCGCATGGCAAAACGGATCTGCTCGTCAGACTGATCGAGGCGATCTTCAATCACGGCGGTCAGCTCCGCGTGCGCATTTTCTTTTCTCAAGATACCTTCCCGCAATGCGGGATAACTGTATGCCAGAACTTTGGCAGCATTGATGTCTGACTCGAGCGACACTGCATGAAACAAACGGACAATACCGTTGGGGCGGTATCCGCAATCGATCTTCAGTGGGTCACCATTTGCAGCCAGCTCGCCCACCGGCACTTTCTTCCACATCCGCGTGTCATCCCAGACGCCCGTATCTTCAAACGCGGCGCGCATGGCTTTGAAGATGCGCAGGCGCGCGCCAGACTCGCGCGCGGTTTTGTCTCGTGGGCTGGATTGCAGATACATCTTGGCTAGAACATCGATCTCGACCTGCGCGTTCACGGCCAGACAAGCTTTAGTGTCAGAGATCTGCACGAGGTTCGACAGCGAATCATCCAATCTTTTCAATACGGCTTTTTGGGCTTCGCCGCCGGCCAGAAGCCGTGTGCGCAGATCGGCTTCCAGCGCTTGCAGCATCTCCAGGTCTGCCGCGGGGTCAACGCAGCGCACTCTCGACCAATCGCGCGTCATGCGAAATTCCACCGCGCCTTCGGGCGATGTGAGCACCACTCCGATATTAACGAACTCATTCTTCACTGCGTCTGGCACGTAGCGGAGCAGAAAGAACTCGCATTGTTTCAGTTCAGCCATCAGTTCACCGCACTCGCCGCACCGATCGGCGCGACCGTTGACGCTCCCCAGGCGGGAAATGGATTGCGTGAAGAATCGCGGAACATAGTGATCAGTTCGCGGACCCGCTTTCGCCGTGAATACAAAGTCTCGATCAGGCGCTCCAACGCACCCGTATCGCCATGCCATTCGGGCGGAATGCCGTCCGCCGATTCCGCGATGGTTGCATCATCCATCTCTTCCACGCGGGTGAGCCAAGGCTCGAATGAATCCCAACCGCGAATGTTGCCGTACACCTCATTGCGGGCATAGACGCCGCGCAAGGGTGAATCCGGGAATGTCCATTCGCCGGCGTTGAAGCAATATCCTTGATCTATGAAAGTTGCTGTGTACTTGCGCTCGCGCGATTTCTTCCAGAAGACCGCCTGTCGTCCGTTGGAGTTGCACGTCCACTTGTCGATGCACAGCATGCCGGCGAAGTCGCCGATGTTACGAACGCGATCGAGCATCGATTCCGGCAAGTAGTCGAACACCTGCCCCTCCAAAGGGTCCACCACGAAGCGCGCCCCGAACTGCAAGCCGGCCGAACACGGCTCACCCGCATTCCCCGCGACTACGCGCAGGTCAGTCGTATGCTGGATCAGCCATTCGCTCACTTCCACCACGCGGGTTTGCGGCACCGGCAATCCCGCGCGCTCCGCCAACCGAGTAGCGAGCAACTCATTGGCCAAAACCCGCTTGTGCTGCGGGTTGTTCTGGAATTTCACCACGTAAAAGTGGCCGTCGTCACAGCGCATGAGGTGCGACTGCGCACCGCCGCGCATACGTCGCACATGTTGTGTGGCCTGAATGATCCCCGACAAAATGGTTCGTCCCCTTGGCGAGCGACTGGATCGCTGAGGAGGGATTACCTCACGCCGCCAGAGCATTTCCCGGAACGAAAATAAAAATTCCTGTTTTCGGAAATTTACTGGACCCGCGTGGTTCGCCCAGCAACCAACGTGCGAACGTGCAGAGCAATGCCCATGGCCATGACGGCGTCGTCATAGGCGCCGGCTGCGGCGGCGCCGCTGCCATCTTTGCGGCGCACAAATGTGCGCATTTCCCGCAAAAGTAGATCGCTTTGAAAACTTCGCGGTGCGGCAGACAGGGCGTTTCCCAGAGCAGCGATGATCGCCGGGCGGCTGCCCGAGTGGGTCAACAGCCCGGGCTTTCGGTCCTCTTCATACAAGTTGTGATAACGCTCCACGTTCCGTAAACAGGACAAGACTTCCCCGCCCTGATTGTTGCGTTCCACGGCTACCAGCGCATCATTGAAATCACGCGCCAGCTTGGCGACCTTTGCCGCCAGTTCTTGCGGCGGCAGATGTGCGTGGAGTTCCGCGCACTGCCAGCCGTCGAGAACATCGATCACCTGAGCGCAGGAATAGTCGCCGTCCACTCCGCCGCCGGCGGGATCAACGCCGATGATGTAGCTGCGTCCGCGCTGCGGCGGGAGGAATCGGCGCAGCATCTTGTGCTCGCTGTTCGGGTCAGAGCATTCGACGAGACGTTTCTCGATGAGTTCCACCTCGAACACACTTTCGCCGCTGCGCAGGAAACACGTTTCCGGATCTTCTGCATATTCTTGCCTGGCGATCTTCAACGCGCCTGCGAACTGTTGACGCCGATAGGAGATCTGCGCATCGTCTAAGCCGTGTTGCGCCTTCAGCTCGCGTTCTTCATCCGTAAGGTCGGCGAGCGGACGTGACTCTTCATCGCGATAGCGCTCTTCCCACCACCAGGGATAAAAATGTTGCGTGTAGCCGGTATCGTTGGCGCGCTGCCATTCGTTATAGAAACATCCCACGGCGCCGCGCGGCGTTGATTCCAGCGCGACCTCACCTTTCGGCGTGAGTGACGCGCGCAGTGAGGCGAGTGTCGCTTGCGCATCGCCGGGCCAGCGGGCGACCTCAGAACAGTGGAGGTTCTGAATGGTCAGCCCGCGGCCGGCTTCCGGGTCCGCCGCGCTCTCCACGCGATACTCGCTGTCGAGCAGGGGAAAGACAAGCTGGCGGACATTGGCGCGCGAGGTGCGCAGCGCGCCGACGCGCAACCGCTCGGGCAAGTTCTCCCAGAAGCGATGCACGATGCGAAAGATGGACTCGGCCGATTCCTGGTCATGCGCGACCAACACGGTAAGCATGCCGCGCCGGGTGATGGTGGCGATGAAGAAGCGTGCGGCGATCCACGTGGTGATGCCCATCTGCCGCGCTTTCAAAACAATGTTGCGGCGCTTCGCCGTGCGCGAGAACTCGCGTTGCGCGCGGTTTGCGATCAGCGGTATGACTTGCCCTTCCTTGGTGCGTATGCGGAGCAGCAGTGCAATCAGCCAATCACGAAAGCGCAGGCCGGGCCTACTGGAGAACTCCCGTTCTAACAAAGAGCCGCAAAGCGTGAGGTAATGAAGATCTCTTACATCTTTGGATGACGATTCCTGGCGACGCCACGGGAGAAACGCATTTGTCATTCTGATTTGTTACGCGGATCACAGGCTGACTTTCACTAACAACATGGTCTGTGTGCAGGTTGCGCCGGCGCCTTTCACCTTCATTTTCAGAACGTGTGAGGCAGTCGTATCAATAGTGATGAGCGAAAGATTTGGGATGGAAGACGCTCCGCCGGCGCTGCCGTACGTCAATTGATTGGTGGCCGAATTGTTGGAGATGAAGCGCACATCTTGCTCCATCACCTTGCCTACGCCCGGGCCGCCGTTGGTGTTGCTGATGATCCAGCCTTGGAATGCGTAAGGTGCATTGGTCACGTTGCTGCCGGTGAAAACGTCATTGGTTTGCGAAAGTTGGGTCGAGTCCAACCATAGCTCTATGCCTTGCGAACTCCCGTTTACAGTATTGAAACTGCAAGCGCCGGCTGACACCACTTCGACATTCGCACCGACCGGCAACGCGGGGATGGTACACGTTCCGCCGAAAAAGTTCGGGCCGGTCACCGTGTCTGTCGTGGAAGTGATGGCACACAAAGCTTTCTTGCTGATGACGCTCGAGGTCACATCGATGCCATTACCAGCGGTGTAAGTGCCGCCTCCGGTTCCGCAGGCGGAGCCGGAGTCAACCAGATTGCCGCTGGCATCTGCCTTGATACAGTCGCCGGATGTGTACGTCCCTGTGCCAGTCGCGAACTTGGCGCCGTTGCCGGTGGTGCTGGCTGCTTGCGAAGTCGCAACCGTTCCGGCGAGGTGCGAAAAACTCAGCGCTGAGCCATTGACTTGGAATCCTGATGTTGCGTTGATGGTCGAGCCGAGGATGGTCCCGTTCGCGCCGGTGATCTTCCACTTCTGTGTCGCACGATCGTCGGAGTAGCCGACTAGATCGGAGCTGTTATTCACGATGACACGCGCATTCTCTACGCGCAGGCGCGGGATGCCGGCTACTTGGGTGTCGAAGATGGCTTTGCCGGCATTCGGTGTGGCGGCAGGGGCCAGGATCAGTCCGTCCCACGCGGCATTGTTGTAATAAAAGTAGCCGAGGGTGCTGGGCTGCGGATTGGTGCCAAGAGCGACGCGTTGATCGGTACCGCTTATATATTGGTTGCCACTCCACTGCCACCAGTCGTTGGTGCGATCGTATGTCAACGTGCGTTGCGTTCCGGAGCCATTAAGCAGGCTGACCGCGACTTGCGAAGAGGCGGTGAGGTCGTTGGAACGCAGTAGGCCGCCGCTCACGGGATTGCTGAAGAGCACGCCGAATCCGGAGAGGGTGCCGCTATCGAACGACAGGCCGTTGACGAAATTCCCTGACGCGCGGAAAGCATCGCGATAGGCGAGCGTGCCCACGTTGTGCGTGTAGAAGCCGGCGCCTTGCGGCTCGCCCACAAGCCTGCTGATCGATGAGAATGTGCCGACGCCGTGATAGTTGTAACCGAGCGGCTGCTGGATGGAATCGCCGACCTGAAAGTTGCCGCCGCCAGACGCTAAGTTTACGGCAGTCGCGTCCAAGCTGCCGGATGGCGGCGATGCGAGACTCGCCACGGTGCCACCTTTATAGATGTTGTAGGCACCGGCGGTGACCATGGACGCGCCGAAGCAGGTGGGTCCGAGCTCTGCGAGCGAATATTCAACGACCAGGTGCGTGTCGTCAGTGATGGAGGTGATAGGGACAACGTGCTTCGTCGTCCCGTTGTCATTGCCGCTTATATTTAAAAATAGATCTGTTTTCGCGCCCGTACCCAGCGTGCTCCACGCTGTGCCGGTCCCGGTGATGGTGCACACCACAGGTGAGCCGGAGCCCATCGCCGACGCGATGCTGCCGGTGTTGTACACGCCGCGCGTGGTGTTGATCAGCGGACGCTGCTCGCCGAGATTTGCATTCGTGCTGCTGGTCCATGTACCGGTCACCGTGTTGATACTCACTGACGCCACTGTTCCGCGAGGGAAGCCGCCGTCGGCGGAGCTGTCACCTTGCATGGTCATGAAGCGGCCGCCCTCGGAACCTTCGTCACCGCCGGTGGAGTAGCCGCCGGAATCGTACACCGAAGCCATTACGCCGATGTTGTCGCCTTTACCGGGCGTTGCGACATTGACTTCGATTCCCTTCCGTTCGCCGATGGTGCGGCCTGTTCCTTGTATCCGCAGGCCCTGCCATTGCGTTTTGGTGGCAGGCGCACCGGGCCAGGTATTCACGCCGCCGGAGTAGGCGTCGAACTCGATCAGCATGGGACTGACGATCTGTAGCCCCGAGCCGACTTGTGTGTAGCGCCCGTAATAACCTGTTCCGCGAGTGTATGCCGTTTGCGTGGAACCACCGATGCCGCGAAAGTCATAGACCGTACAGTTGCTGGGGATGCCGATGAGCGACCATCCTGCGCCGAGCGTGGAAGGAATCACTACGACTCCGTTCGCGCCGCTGAGGTCAGCGCACGCCTGATCGATCTGGTCGCCGACAGAGGTTCCGCTGAATGAATCCGCGTAGCGTACGCCTGCGAGTGAGATGGGCGAATCATTGATGCGCGCGAGCTTGGTGGCCAAGCCAGCCATCAACATGGTGGTTTGAATATCGACATAGTGGCGGTTGGAGGCTTGCGTCGGCGAGGTGGGATCGTTCCACAGATTCAACGCACCCGTCATGGTGCCGCCGGAAGTGGGCAGAAAGGTTCCTGAGACTCCGCCTGAGATCGCCACATCAACATAGTTCTTGGTTGCGACGGCTGCAGCGGACGTCGGATCGGGCGCCGTAGGCGAAACAGCAAAACTTTTCGCGCCCGTGATCGACTCTGATCCGCTGAGATGGACCACATTGCCAACGGCGGAGTCCACATATTGCCGACTGGCCATCTGTGCGGCGACCTGTGTGGGAACTACGGTCGCGCGAATAGCGGCGATGGTCGTCGGGCCAGTTGGGGGAACCACCCAATATTCGGTCGAGGTCGTGCCATCGTCCAGCTTGTAAACCACTTTGTAATACGTGCCGGCCGGAACGGAATTCGCATTGGGGGCAAGCGCGATGATGATCACGCCGCCCGAGGCAATGGTCACATGCAGCTCACCAGCCGCCACGGCTTTGCCATCCACCGTGCTGAAGTTCGGCCATGTGATCACGACCGTTCCGGTCGCGGGTGAACCGTCCGCCCGATAGACAATGTCATTGATGGTGACCAGTCCCGGACCGCTGGCATGCAAGCGCACCGCGAACAACAACGATATCAGGCACAAAAAAAGCCGCCCAATAGGGCGGCGAAGATTGCGATATGTATTCATGATTTCTCTTCTTGTCGGCTCCTGAGGATCAACTCTTTGACTTGGCCTTATTGCCGCGCATGAACCGCTCCACGCTCTCAACGTAAACATCCGCGAAGTCTACCACCGGGCGCTCCGCCTGAATCACGCGTTGCGCGTCTTCCAAACTCCAGCCCAGGCTGCGAAGCACGGCCAATGTCTGCATGGGCGCGCGATGCACTCCCGCGGCGCAATGAATGAACACTTTATTGTGTTTGTGCTTCAGCGCTTCCAATGCAAAATCCACGCCGCGCTTGAGCGCCTCGGGCGGCTTCGGCTGAAAGTCGTCGTCCATCGGGTTCCATAGGACTTTGACTCCGTACGGGTCGGCCAGTGGACGATCATCGAACTCGATCTGCATGTTCACGATGTGCGTGACGCCGGCGCGGACGATCTCGATCATCTTGGCTTCGTTCCATATGCCGCCGCCGACTGCGATCTGGTCGGTGATCCAACTGAGGTCCATTGCTTCGATTCTAGCAAGAAGCTGATTAGGGAAAACCCAGCGCAAAGACCCTAAGGCGCAAAGAGAAGAACGGACGAAAAGATAGCCCCAAAATCTTTGCGTCTCTGCGCCTCTGCGTTGGGTTTAGATCCTTGAGCTATGCTGATGGCTCCTTCAGCTCCTTCATCAGCAATGCGGCCAGCGAATCATCGTTCGCATCCGCGCCGGATTCATCTGACGGGCCTTCGCCCGCGAAATCGAGCAAGAAGCGGGCGTGCTGGTAGCTGCCTTCTTTGGCTTTGTCGATCAACTTGCTGACAATGTCTGGCAACGCAGCTATCACTTTGCGGCGCGCTCGATACAACTCTTCATCTACGGCGGAATCATCTTTCTTCTTCGGCATGCTTGCCCCCAAAAAAACAAAACGCGAAGCGCTGAGACCCAGAAATAAAAGCACCCTTCTGCGCCTCGTCGGCTCCGCGTGTTGAACAATCTTCCGTTGCTCTTGCTTACATTTTCAGAATATCAAGCCGCGCAGGGTAAATGAGACATTTGGCTCCAAACTTTATTTGCCATCGCATCATGCACTTACGTCGAAATCGGTGATTTCCGCCTCTTGACATTGATCCGTGCCGGCGTTTCCGGGACGATCTTCGGCCGGCTTTCGCGCGCTTCTTCCCGCAGGGCGTGCTTCGCCGATCGGGCGCAGCAATCCTGTCTCAAGAAATATCTTGCTGAGCAGGTCAAGCGCATCCGGCAAACGGCGCGTGACCGTACGCCGGGTGACCTTGAGAACCGCTGCGGCTTCCGAGTGCGAATACTCCTGCAAGATGACGCGCGCGACAAGCTCTTGCTCGAAGCGCTCGAGCCTGGCGAGGCAGCGGTCCACGTCATGCACCAGGATGACCACGTCTTCAAAACTATGAATGCGATATGAGCTGACCTTGGCGCGAAAGAATTCGCGTCCGATGACAGAAGGCAATCGGCCGAGTTCGATCGACATGCGGAAGTATCGCCGCAGCAGACCGATGGTGTGCTCGCGGTACAGCGAAAGTTCCGGATCGATGGCCTCCCTTTCAGGAGCGTTCTCACGGTTTGATGCGGAGGCGTGAATGGTGTAGATGGTCGCAGTCATTGCACACGCTCCGTGCGCGAGATGACGCGCGCGTTCTTGGAATGCCGTCCGCCGCGGCGACTCGGCTGCAGGCCTACGGGCGGCAGGTCGTCCACTTTCAGCTTGCAGGGTCCGCAATAGATATATCCGCTGCCCGCCGGACGCAGCCAAAGCCCGCCGCAGCGCTCGCAGATCTTCAGTTCCAGTGTGCAGACTTCGCCGGTCTGCACATCGCTATCGTTCCCGCTTGACGCTTCAATCCTCTCGATGATCACGCTCTCCACCTTCTCGTCTCCTTTAGGTTGGCACTGCACGAAAACAAAAAGGCCCTGCGCGGCACGGCGTTTTCACAACGCTCATGCTGCACAGGGCCCGTTTCTCTTACGGAGTGCCTGTTGGTTATGTAGTTTTCGGTCGTCGGTTATCGGTCATCGGTTAAGGCAGGCCAGTTATCTCCAGGCTTGACCGAAAACCGATTACCGAGAACCAACAACCGTGATGATTCCAGTCAATCCCGTTGCCGCTTCCTGAAATACCCCTCTTCATAGCCTGACTTCAACACCTTGCCGTTCTGCACCACGATGCTCAGCTTGCCGGTGAAGCACAAGCTGAGCAGCAAGCGTTCCATAGCGGCGGAAAGAACCTCCGCCTCCTGTACCTTCCTGCGGAATTCAGTAAAGCTGCGTTCCCCTTCTTGTACCGGCTGCATATCGACCCATCCCTGACTCCCCAGACCGCACTCTGAGACTGATTAACTATTAGTTATATCAATACATAATACGATATCAGCTCACGATTTTCCCTGTCAACAACTTTATTCCCTTTGCGTGAAAAGACTTGCGAGCCTTATATCTATTTGCTAACATCAAAAACATGAAATTCAAAGCTCTGCAGGAAAACTTACGCAAAGTGATGCGCAAGCGCATCGATACCGGCGAACTCACCGGCCTCAAGTTGGCCCACCAGACCGGTTTTCAACAGGCGCATATCTCCAATTTCTTGAACAGCAAGCGGTCTCTCAGCCTTGAAGGCATGGACAAAGTCCTTCAGGTGCAGCATCTTTCCGTGCTTGACCTGCTGGATCCGCACGAGATCAACAAGCGCGCCAGCATCGTGCTTCCCTCCCCCGGCGAATATGAAGACGTGCTGCTGGCGGATGGCGCCGTCGCTGCCGGCGAGCCGCTCATCATCAATGAGAATGTGAAAGATGTGTTGAAGTTCAAGAAAAACTTCCTGAGACGCCTGCGTCCCGACATCAAAGGCTCGCGCGAAGACTGGACGCGCTTCGTGCTGGTGAAAGTGGACTCACGCGACGGCACCAGCATGTATCCGCGGCTGCTGCCGGGCTGCACCGTGCTCATCGATCGCCATTACAACTCGCTGGAGAACTATCGCAAGAATGAGAACAACATGTACGCGGTGAAGAAAGATGGCGGCTGCACGATCAAATATGTGGAGATGGTGGGCAGCACGCTGATCCTGCGTCCGCATAACCAGTCATATCCCATCGCGGTCATCCCCATTGAAGAAGGCCAGACCTATGCTGACCACATTGTGGGCCGCGTGTGCCATGTGGGAACCGAGGTGTAGCACCTGCAACGCCGGCGTCTCGCCGGCTGTCGCGAGGGCATCTTGCCCTCGCTTTCTTTTTTCCAGTTAGAATCGTAGTGCATACAAATTCTCCGGAGGCCCTGATGGAAGCTCCTAATCTCCCTATCGCAGTGACCGGCTCACGCCGCAATGAAGACATCGCGCTCGACCTGTTGAAGTTCGTGGCGGCGCACACGGATTTCGGTAAGACCGCCGGCGTGGGATTTCAGAATCCTACCGCCGCCAAGACACAAGACCAGGCGGACAAGCTGCTGGATATGTATTCGCGGTGTTTGAAGGCGGTGGAGGGGAAGAAGTAGTTTCAGGTTGCAAGTTGCACGTACGTTCGCGAAACGTCTTATTGAAGAGACCGCGCAATGGTGTAGTGCCGATGCGATGCGGTTTTGACCGAGGCTCTTTGAACAGCGCCTTTTCTCTTCGGTTCAAGCGCACAAACCATAAAGTCGGCATACAAATAAACAGTTGATTACGGGACCGCTGTTTTCCAGGCAGCTTTGCTGACTCCTGCAGTAAGCCATCTATCTACGCGCTTGGCGGAGTCGACGTCGCCAACCAAATATTCATGGTGAGTGCCGATCTCCCAAATGCGAACTCCGCCGTCGGTCGGATGATGGGCGCGGCCATGAACGACCTTGCATGACTCACTGGCATGCGCAAGCGCGCTGACCACACCAAAAAACAAAGGGCCACGGAATTTCGCCGCGACCCTCGTGTTCTAAACTGTTGGTTCAAACTCTTATTTCTTCTTCCGACCTTTTGATTTCTTCGCTGCTTTTTTCGCCGGACGTTTCGCCGCCTTCTTGCCCCGGCTGCCGCCAGAGCGTTTCGAAGCGGACTTCTTCTTCGCAGCCGGCTTCTTCTTCGAAGAACTTCGAGCGGGCTTCTTGGCGGACTTCTTCTTAGCAGCTTTTTTCGCTGCCTTTTTCGGCGCTGACTTTTTCTTTGCGGCTTTCTTTGCCGCAGGACGGCTCCCGCCACCGCCGCTGCTCGAACTGGATTGTCCGCCGCCGCTGGAAGGAGAAGGACGCGCCGCCGGTTCATCCAGCATGCCATCATCTTCTTCGTCGTCGCCGGATTCGTCTTCCGCGCCGGAACCGCGGCTCAACGACTCTTCTTCTTCTTCGTCGTAGTCATCTTCCGGTCCGCGATCGCCGTAGCTCATGTCGCCGTAATCGTCGCCGTCGTCGCCGAACGCCCAGAGGGTTTCTTTTGTATCGTCATCGTAGAAGGCCATTGGTTCCTCCTGAATCTTTTTACGGAAGTCGCCGCGGCGAAGAGTCGCGGGCAGCCCAAGGGTTATACCACCTTGCGAGGATGACTTGTCAACTGCGACCCAGGCTGCTCTTGGTTGGATGCGCTATTGGCGCACGATCAGTACGTCGCCCGGATGTAATTTCTGTGCCGCGTGACCGTTATATTTTTGCAACGCTGCCACAGTGGTGTTGTAATGCGAGGCAATACTCGTAAGCGTCTCACCGGCCTTGACCGTGTGTTTTGACGCTACCGTTTTCCCGTTCGTCTTTTTTCCCTTTGCGTGTGACGATCTCTTGGCCGCCAACTCAGGTTCAGGCTGTGAGCCGGCTACGGGCTTGTAAATGACGATGCTGCGTCCCACCCGTAAGCTGTTTCCTTTCATATGGTTCCATTTACGAATGCGCTCCGGTGGCACGGCAAAATCGTCCGCTACGGAAAGGACGGTATCGCCCTTACGCACCTTGTAATGCGTAGGATGCTTGGAAAAGCCGCCGCTGCCCGATGCCACTTTTTGTGACGAAATAGGGATGACTAGCTTGCTGCCGGCTACCACTTCATCATCCGCATTGAGATTATTCACTTCAGCAATAGCCTTGGGAGTCGCCTTGTATTTCCGCGCGATGCTGTCCAGCGAATCACCCTGTTCGACCTTGTGATATCGCCATAGGACCCGCTTATCTTCCGGGATGGCGGCCATGGCGGTCTCGAACTTTTCTTTTGTGCCAGCGGGCAGTTTGAGGTCATACGGTGCATCTTTTGGCGTGACCAACCGCAGCAAGCTCGGATTCAAATCCGCGAGCTGGTCCAGCGGAGCATCTACCGCTTCCGCAACCAATCGCAGATCTACCGCATAGTCCACTGTGACTTTGTCCGCAACTTCGGGCGGATCGACTTCGTCGGGTGTCAATCCATATTGCGCCGGATTCTTAGCGATGATGGTCATGGCAACGATGATGGGAACGTAGTTCTTTGTCTCCAGCGGCAAAACGTTGCGCTTGTAGAGTTCCCAGAAGTCAGCATAGCCGGTGCGCTGCACGGCGCGCTGCACGTTGCCCGCGCCAGAGTTGTACGCGGCCATGGCGAGATACCAATCGCCGAACTGATTGAACAGGTCTTTCAAATATCTTGCCGCAGCGCGCGTGGCTTTTTCGGGGTCCTGACGATCGTCCACCCACCAATTATTTTTAAGTCCGTAGCCCGGCGCGGTGTAATGCATGAACTGCCACATGCCGCGCGCGCCCACGCGAGAGACGGCATTGGGATGAAATCCTGATTCGGCTTGCGCCAGGTACATCAGGTCCTGCGGCACGCCTTCTTCTTTCAAGATGCGCTTGATCATCAGTTCATAGCGGCCGGCACGCTGCCAGGAATTGACCAGGGACTTGTGTCCGCGGGTGGAGAAGAAATTGATGTAGCCGGCGACATAATCGTTGAGCACCAGCGGCAGATCAGACGCGGTCTTCTGCAGTTCCTGTTCCGCGCGCGCTTTCTGTGCGGGGTCCACCGGGAAGGTGACTTCGTTGGCTTCGTCGATGGGCGCCGGCTCAGCCTTTTGTTCCTGGAATCCATCGCCCACTTTCAGTGCGGCCATCTCCAGGTTATGAACGCCTTCCACGATCTTGTCGAATTCCTGCTGCAGGCGGTCGTCAGACTTGATGTCCACCGGGCCCTGCATCAGCATGTCAACGGCGGTGTCAAAATTCGATTTGGCGGCTTCGAGGTGTCCACTGGCATAGTTGGTCTGCCCGGCTTGGTATTCCTTTTCTACTTTTTCGATGAGAGCGGGGACGGGGTCTTGCTGAGAAGCTGTAGTGGCGGGCGCGGCAGGCTGCGAGTTTTGCGGCGGCGGATCGACGGGATGCACCGCACTCGGCTGTTGGATCGCCGGAGCCATTGCCGCAGCGGGTGGTGACGACTTCGCGGGCTTCTGCTCAGCGGTCTCACAGCCAATGAACGACGCCGCAGCAGCCACGATCGTGACCAGATAAAAAGTCCGTCTAGTTCGAATCATTCTCAAAACTTTGCGTTCCTTCGCGTCCTTTGCGGTAAATCGCTTTTAGCTTTTGCCAGCGCCTGCTCCAAGTCAGCGATCAGGTCGTCACAACTTTCAATACCGACAGACAGCCGAACGGTTGCGTCACTGATCTCAAGCTCCTTCAACTGCTTGGCCGAACAGTTCACATGCGAGGATAAGACCGGATATGACACCGTCGATTCCACTCCGCCTAAGCTGGTAGCCAGATACCAGAGGTTCAGCGAGTTGATGAAAGTCTCGGCCGCTTTGCCACCGCCCCTCAGATCCAATGACAGCATCATGCCGTAAGCGCTCATCTGCGCGCGCGCTATGCCGTGACTTTCGTTGCTCGGCAGTCCCGGATAGAACACCCGCGACACCTTCTTATGACGCTCGAGGAAATCGGCGATCTCCCCAGCGTTTTTAGATGCACGTTCTACCCTCACTTCAAGCGTTTTCAGCCCGCGAATCAATAGGTAGGAAGCCTCAGGATCGAGCGTGCCGCCGGTGGAGACAGACGCGTCGCGCATCTTTGCCACAAGTTGTGCATCTTTGGCCACAACCGCACCGGCGGAGATGTCGCTGTGTCCGCCAAGGAATTTTGTGGCTGAATGCATGACGATGTCCGCGCCGGATTCAAGCGGCCTTTGCAGGACTGGCGTTGCAAACGTATTGTCAACCATCAAAGCAGCGCCGACAGCATGCGCAGCTTTTGCAGCGGACTTTAGATCGACGCAGCGCAGCGTAGGATTCGTGGGAGTTTCAACGAAGACGAGTCTCGTTTTCTTGGAACAGTATTTGCTAAGGTTCGCAGTTCCTTCGAAGGGCACCCACTTTGTGATGATGCCCAGCTTACCCAGCACGTCACCGAAAAGCTTGATCGTGCCACCGTACACGTCCTGCATGGAAACGATCTCGT
>JAICWB010000353.1 GCA_025935035.1 Terriglobales bacterium | reverse complement strand
CAGGTTTGTAATCGGCCGCCGCGGCCGGCGTGGAACTCATCAGAACAGTGAGAAATCCAAAACTCAGCAGCAAGCAGGGAAGCGCCTGCGATCGATTCTTCATGTGTTTGTATGACCTCGGTGAAATGCAGGCTTCGCTGGTCCATGTCCGCGGACTGCGGGAGGCGAACGGCGGAACATTGGTTCGAGCCCATAACAATCTGCTGAAGCGGCTCCGCAAAGCCAAAGTTCAGCTACAGGCTACAGTAAACGATTTCTTCTCGAGAGAGAGAGACAGCGCGCCCAAAACGGTCCTCGCACCGTGGCGCATTTCTCAGGATCGCGGCTTGACAAAGCTACATTGGTTGTCTTAACTTGCTCGAACGCAACTATCATTGCGTATTACGCAACATGCTGCTCGCATAACGCACTGCACGACTCATTGGAGGTCACATGAAAGTTCCAGCCACGCTACGGAGGTTGGCGGTCGCGCTTCTATGTTTTTGCGCTTTCGCCATTTCAGCCAACGCACAAAACATCTTCGGTTCAATTCTGGGAACGGTAAGCGATCCAAGTGGTGCAGTGATCACGAAAGCAACGGCGACTGCCACGAATCTTTCAACGGGCGAAAAGCGAAGCGCGACCACTGACGCGCAGGGAAATTATCAGATCCTTTCGCTTCCTCGCGGTGAATACAAGATCGACATCGATGCCCCCGGGTTCAAGCACTTCACGCGCAGCCCGATTGATGTCATCGTGGATCAGGTGGCGCGCGTCGACATCGCTATGGTCATCGGCGAGCAGAGCCAGGTGGTCGATGTGAACACCGCGCCCCCCATCCTGCAGACGGATAGCGCATCACTGGGGCAGGCGATTGAAGGCACCGCGGTACGCGATCTGCCTCTCAACGGCCGCAACGTGCTGGCATTGGTGGCGCTGGTTCCCGGCGTAGTGCCACAGGGAGCCTCGAATACGAACCTAAGCGGACAAAACGTGTTCGCAGCGGGCAACTTCCAGATTGGCGGCGGCAACTCCAACCAGGGATCGATCCTCGTGGATGGCGTATCCACCAACACCTCGTACGGCAATGCCGTCGAGCTCGTCATGGATCAGGACAGCATTCAGGAATTCAATGTCCAGACGCACAACAACACCGCGGAGTTCGGCAAGTACACCGGCGGCGTCATCAACATGAGCACAAAGTCCGGCTCCAACTCCTTCCATGGAACGGCGTATGAGTATCTGCGAAATACGGCTCTGAATGCCAACACCTTCTTCGCCAAGAGGAACAAGTCTGGAAAGCAGGCATGGCACCAGAACCAGTTCGGTGGCAACATCGGAGGCCCACTGCTGAAGGACAGGATGTTCTTCTTCGCCGACTATCAAGGCTACCGGCAAACCAATGGCCAGCTCGTCAACGTTACGGTTCCCACGGCGGCAGAGCTCACCGGCGATTTTTCCGGAATCACCGCCAAAATCTACGATCCGCTGACCACGTGCGGCACTCTTAACAATGCACCCTGCACGGATGCTCAGAACAAAGGCCTGGCTCCGACGCGGCAGCAGTTCTCGTACAACGGGGTACTCAACGTCATTCCGCCGAACCGGTTGAGCACGGTTGCCAAGAACCTGATTAAGT
>JAICWB010000151.1 GCA_025935035.1 Terriglobales bacterium | reverse complement strand
GGCGATGGTTCTACCGAGCGTAGCGAAAAGCCTCTGTTCGGTCTTTGAGCTGGAACCTGAGCTGGGAAAGCGCTCCCGGTCATGGAAACCGACGACTGAGTTGGTGACTACGTTTCCATTGATCTTCAAAGAACCGCGCCCGGTGCAGTACAGAAGAAACATATTGAATGCGGGGGACGCGGCCGCGTTCATCGATCCGTTTGTTGGCGACGGTATCTCAATCGCGTTGCATGGCGGGAGGATCGCGGCAGAATGCTTGAATCGTTTCTTGACGGAAAAGTGTTCACTGGAAGGTGCTGCTGCGGAGTACTCGCGAATTTATGGCGAACGGCTGCGTCCGGCAATTCGCAACGCCGCGCGATTTCGCAAGTTGATCGGTTCACCCTCACTCCGTGGCTTGGCTATGGAATTGTTCCGAGTGCCGGCGTTGTCAAGACTCGCGTTGCGCATCACGCGAGCACGAACGGCGTAACGCCTAGCGGACGACCAGCACTTCCCTTACATTGTCACGCGCCAGGAAGAACTTAATATTGGAAAATTCGCGGAAGAGGTTCTCGATGTGGCGGTTGTTGAATACGCGCTGCAAGCGGAACTGCGGCCCGCGTTGCAGGTCGAGCGAATCTTTGCCCGCGATGTGGTAGCGGTAGTAAGGAGCTTCAGGGCCGGCATCGCGTGTGTGAAAGTATGCCAGCAGAACTCCGCCCGGCTTCATCACGGTGGCGAGACGAGCCACGGCGGCTTTCACTAACGATGCGTGCAGGTAGTCGGGGATGTCCCATGCAAGGACTGCGTCGAACTGCTGGCCTTGGTATTTCAGGTTCTCGTTAAGAAAGCTCTCTACATTGACGGTAGCCGTGCCGTCTTCATTCTTAGACTGATATTTGGGATCGAACGAGCAGAGCAGCGCGTCTTCGTTGTAGATGCGGTGTCCCATGCCGGTGAGCAGCGCGATGTTCTGAGGCGAAGTGGGACCGAGGTCGAGGATGCAGAGGTTCTCGCGTCCGGCTATGACTTTGGTGAACTCAGCCAAGCCGCTGGAGTGGCGCTTCGCGCGCGCGGCTTTGTCCGAACCTTGGCCGGTCGCTTGTTGCGCATCACCGGATGCTGTTTCGCCGCGAAATAGTCTGAACAAGTTTTGCGTGACCGATGCCATTCGTCTGCCGTTCTATCAAGTGCTACCAAATGCGGCAGCCGGAAATCCGTTCTAGTATTTTTTCTCTTCCGCGAAAGAAGCTTGCGGCGACACGCCAGGCTCAAAGCTGGCTGCGGCTGCGAAGGCTTTCGGAGTTTCCTTCACTACCGAAGTCGTCACGGCGGAAGCGGCAGGTTTGCTTTCCTTTTTAATATCTATTGCGCCCTTGAAATACGCGCCATCTTCAATCACGATGCGTTGCGTGGAGATATCGCCGGTCAACACAGCAGAGCGCTTTAATTCCACGCGATCGGTGCCGTAGACGTTGCCGTCCACTTTGCCGTGGATGACGACATCTTTCGCGTGAACGTTGGCGCGGATGCGTCCGTGGGGGCCGATGGTGAGATTGTGATCAGCCAAGTCGATGCTGCCTTCAACTTCGCCGTCAAGGAAGAGATCTTCACTGCCGGATAATTCGCCTTTGATGATGACTGACTTGCCGATGTTCGCAACGTCGGCTGCGCGGAAATTATCTGGCTGCTTGAACGGTTCCATGGGGCGAATCTCCTTTTTCGGTTCGAATGAAGGCGCGGACGGCTGCGGGGCCGGCGCGGTTCTGTCTTCGGGCTTCCCTGACTTCCACATAAAGCTTTCTCCAGCACAAACTATGTATTTTGGAATGATGAGAGCGGAGTGGAAAACTCACGCAAACCGTCAATCCAGAATGGGTTACGGTGAATATACTCAACTGGCACTCAACCTGCAATCAGGTTTTGACAGGAATATGCAAAATATTTCTCACATGTGCCGAATTGCACAATCAACGATGCAAGTTGCGGAAGGTAGAATGAGCGCATGATCGACGTTCATTGTCATCTGCTGCCCAAGGTGGATGACGGGTCCAAGTCGTGGGAGATGTCACTGGAGATGTGCGACGTGGCCAAGCGCGATGGCATCACGCACATAGTTTGCACTCCGCATGCGAATGATGAATACAAGTATGATCGGGCATCGCATGCGAAGAAGTTGGCCGAGTTGCAGGTGAAGATCGGCGACGGGCTGAAGTTGAGCTTAGGCTGCGACTTTCATTTTTCCTTCGACAACATTCAGGCGGCAATCACGGACCCTAAAAGCTTTTTGATCGGTGACAGCGACTATTTACTGGTCGAGTTGAGCGATTTCGCCTTGTCACCAGCCGTTTTTACCGCGATTGAGAAACTGGTGGGCATGGGCGTGCGTCCGATACTTACACATCCCGAACGCAACATGATGTTGCAACGCCACGCGACGGACGTGCTGAAATTCGCGGAAAAGGGCTGTGCCATACAGATCACCGCGAATTCGCTCACAGGACATTGGGGCGAAGGCCCTCGGAAAATGTGCCATTGGCTGCTGGAGCAGAAGGCGGTACACATCATCGCGTCCGATGCGCATGACCCGAAGTTTCGTCCGCCGGTGATGTCACAGGCGCGGGAGATCGTTGCGAGAACTTACGGCAATGAAGTTGCCGAGGTTTGCACGCAGGAAAATCCCGCGGCGGTTGTCTCGGGCGAGCCGCTTCCATGGTTTCCTGCCCGGCGGGCATAGGTGAAAACACTGGTTCTCCCTAGCAGTTATTAGCATTCCCAAGTGTGGATAAATGGGATATATAGAGAGTCGCCATATCCACTACCACGCTCGTTTTGGGAGAGAAACATGGGCCAAAAGCCCAAGACCGGCAACAAAACGCATACCGCGACCAAGAATTTGAAGAACATGCCTACGGGCAAGCCGGGACCGCAGACACATTCCCACGCGGGTGGCAGTGGTACCGCAGCGGCCGTGAAGACCGCTCGCGCGGTTGCGTCACAGGCCGACCTTACTCTGGACGAATTGCGAGACGCGATCGAGAACGCCACTGACGTGATCTATACGCATGACTTGGCGGGTGATTTTCTGTACACCAATGCCGCCGCGCGAAAAACGTTCGGGTACAGCCCTGAAGAGACTACGCGCCTGAATGTTCGCGAGATACTGGCACCCGACCAATTGGCCATCGCGAAAGCTTCAACGGCGGCCAAGTTAGCGGGCGAGCCCACGGCCAATCCCTATCTCATCAAAGTAAAAGCCAAAGGCGGACGCGAAGTCACACTCGAGTTGAGCACTCGGCTTATCTACAAGAACGGTGTGCCTATCTCAGTGGAAGGCATTGGGCGCGACATCACTGAGCGCACCTCGGCGGAAAAAGCCCTCGCCCAGAGCGAACAATTGTTCCGCACCGTCATCGAGAGCTGCTCGGACGTGATCTGCATCCTCGATACGACCGGGCGTGTGAAGTATCCGAGCCCGGCGGTGGAGACCAAACTGGGATTCAAGCCGGAAGAACTGGTGGGAAAATCTTGTTTCGAGTTTGCGCATCCCGACGATCGCGATTACATGATCACCCGCTTCAAGGAAAGGTTCACGCGCGTGAATGCTTCCCCACCGGTGGAAGTACGACTGAGGCACAAGGACGGAAGCTGGGTGCCGTTCGAGGCGCTTAGCAACCTTATTCATCATGACGGGCACGTCTCAGGCGTGGTGGTGAGCTGCCGCGACATAAGCGAGCGCCGACGCTCGGAACATGAACTGAAAGTCTCCGAAGAGCGTTATCGGCAGCTGTTCCACAGGAATCTGGCGGGCGTATTTGTAAGTACGCTCGATGGCAAAGTGCTGGATTGCAACGATTCTTTCGCGCAGATCTTCGGCTACGAATCGCGCGAACAGATCATGAGCAACCCCGCGCGCTCGCTGTATCAGAGAGATACCGACCGCCCAGACTTCATGGCGCGCCTGCGCAAGGCAAAATCATTGACCAATGAAGAATTACATATGCGCCGCCGCGATGGCAGCGCAGTGTGGGTTCTGGAGAACGTCGCTTTGATCCCGGCAACGGAGAACCTGCCGGAGACAGTGCAAGGCACGCTGGTGGACATCACTGAGCGCAAAGAAGCCGAAGAAGCAGTGTTCGAGACGCAAAACAAATTCCGTGCTGTCGCGGAGACGGCATCGTCGGCGATTTATATCCACAATAACGAACGCTTCCTCTATGTGAATCGCGCGTCCGAATTGATCAGCGGATATACAGCCCAGGAACTGCTGGATATGAACCCGTTCGACCTGGTGCATCCGGGCGATCACGATCTGGTGAGGACGCGTGCGATTCAACGTGTGAAAGGCAACGCTGACCATGATCGGTACGAATACAGGATCCGTCACAAGAATGGAAGCGTTCGCTGGCTCGATTTCAGCGCAAGTACAGTGCAGTTCGGTGGCGAAGGCGCCATCCTGGGAACGGCATTCGATATCACTGAACGCAAGCGGGTAGAGCAGATGCAGCGCGCTCTGTACCGCATCGCCGACCGCGCTAATGCAGCCGAAGACTTGAATGAGTTTTTTGGCGCGGTGCATAACATCGTCGGCGAACTTATCGACGCGAAAAATTTCTTCATCTCGCTGTTCGACCAGAAAACGGGATTGTTGAGCTATCCGTATTTTGTGGATGAGCAAGATCCGGCGCCGGAAGGATGGTTCGAGCCGCAGCGTGGACTGACTGAATATGTATTGCGGATGGACCGGCCCGTGCTGGTGAATGCGGAATTGATGCGCGAATTGCAGCAGCGCGGCGAAGTCGATTTGATCGGATCCATGTTCGTTGACTGGATGGGAGCGCCGCTACGCAGCGGTACAACGATACTCGGCATCCTGGTGGCGCAGAGTTACGACGAGAATGTGCGCTATACAGAGACGGACTTAGAGATGCTGAATTTTGTGTCCCAGCACGTCGCGGGCGCGATCCTGCGAAAAGGCAATGAGGATGCTCTGCGCAAATCAGAGTTGCGCAACCGCTCGTTGGTGCAATCCGCGGTGTACGGCATTTACCGTTCCAATGCCGAGGGCAAGTTCCTGGAAGTCAATCCGGCGATGGTGAACATGCTGGGATATTCGTCGGCAGATGAGGTGTTGGCTCTGAGCATGGCGAAAGACTTATATGTCGAGCAGGGCGAGAGAGAGCGTTTGATCCGCGAGCATCCCAAGCAGGCGCGCGTGGAGAATGTGGAAGTCAAGTGGAGGCGAAAAGACGGAAAGCCCATCACGGTGCGACTGAGTGGACGCGCCATGGAGGACGACACTGGCGAGATCGAGGGATTTGAAATGATCGCCGAAGACGTGACGGAACGGCGCGCGCTTGAAGAACAACTGCGGCAATCGCAGAAGATGGAAGCAGTGGGACGGCTGGCCGGCGGCGTGGCGCACGACTTCAACAACTTGCTTACGGTCATTCGTGGATATAGCGAGTTGATGCTGGAGG
The DNA here is from genome assembly GCA_025935035.1 of Terriglobales bacterium. Taxonomy (GTDB): domain Bacteria; phylum Acidobacteriota; class Terriglobia; order Terriglobales; family Acidobacteriaceae; genus JAICLA01. The sequence goes on along the minus strand of JAICWB010000151.1, from coordinate 1,377 downwards.
AGTTTGCCGACTCTGATCCGTTGCGTGATGAGGTGGAGGAGATCAAGAAGGCTGCGGATCGTGCCTCTGGGCTCACGCGGCAATTGTTGGCATTCAGCCGGCAACAAGTCCTGGCTCCGAAGGTGTTGGACCTGAACATTGTGGTCAGCAACATGGAGCGACTGTTGAAGCGGTTGCTGGGCGAGAACATTCAGCTGGGTTCTTCGCTAGCGACTGAATTGGGACGCGTGAAAGCTGATCCGGGGCAGATCGAGCAAGTCATCATGAACCTGGCAGTCAATGCCAAGGACGCGATGCCTCGAGGCGGCAAACTGACCATCGAGACGGCGAATGCCGACTTGGATGAAACATATACGCACGAACACGTGGGCGCCAAACCGGGCAAGTACATCATGCTGGCGGTGAGCGACACGGGACAAGGCATGTCGCCAGAGATCCGGCAACGCGTGTTTGAGCCGTTCTTTACAACGAAGGAGATTGGTAAAGGAACGGGGCTTGGGCTCTCGACGGTTTACGGAATCGTGAAGCAGAGCGAAGGCTACATTTGGGTCTATAGCGAACCGGGCCATGGCACTAGCTTCAAAGTCTATCTACCGCGCGTGGATGCGCCTGCGGATGTTCAGCAGATGACAGCGCCGTCCAAGTCGCGGTATCGCGGGACTGAGACCATCCTGTTAGTTGAGGATGAAGATGGCGTTCGCGCGCTGGTGAAGCAGGTGCTCACGCGAAACGGTTACACAGTGCTGGAAGCCCGACATGGCGGCGAAGCGTTATTGCATTGCGAGCGCCGCGCTGAACAGATTCATCTGCTGGTGACTGACGTCGTGCTGGAGCAGATGAGTGGGACTGAGCTGTCATCGCGGCTCGCGCAACTGAGGCCGGGGATGAAAGTGCTTTACATCTCTGGTTACACGGACGACGCGATCGTGCATCATGGCGTGAAGCAGGGGACGCATTTCCTGCAGAAGCCGTTCACGACGGAGTCGCTGTCGCGGAAGATCCGCCAGGTATTGGACGAAGCCAAACCGAATTAGCTCTCAGCTTTCCGCTGTCAGCTATCGGCTAAAAAACTTTAAGGCACCGCCCAGCGGTGCCTTTTTTAGTTGCAACTTACTCGTTGATCAGCGCTCGCTTCGATTGGAAGCTACGCCGGCGACTGCTGCAGTGTCAGGATTCAGCAGGTTCGATTGGTTCGGTCCTAAACCGAGCTTGATGAGAGCGCGCGAATCGGGAACCACTTTTGTCTGCCAACCGTTGTCCGCCTGCATCTTGGTGAGCGCTTGCTTGGTGGCAGCGTCCATGGTGCCGCTGGGCTCGCCGGAGAGATAGTGCTCGCGGATCAGGGCCTCTTGGATCTCAGTCGTGCGTTCGCTGGCG
>JAICWB010000238.1 GCA_025935035.1 Terriglobales bacterium | reverse complement strand
TCGCGCGGCAATTCTGACACGACCAACTTCACGCTGGGCGCGAATGCTGTGCGCGCGACCGAGAAAAGCAAGACGACGATCTTCGCGACTTCGCTCTATTCAAAGAGTGATGTACTGGGCGTGAGCACTACGACTGCCAGCGCGATCAATGCCGGGCTGCGCTATGACCGCAACCTGAGCGATCGGATGTTCGCATTCGCGTTCACCAACTTTGACCACGACCGTTTCCAGGAACTGGACCTGCGCAATGTTCTAGGCGGCGGCTTGGGATACCACGCCATCAAGACCGCTGCCACGACGTTCGATCTTTCGGCCGGCGCGACTTTCAATCAAGAATACTTCACAACACTCACGCGCAAATCCGCGGAGGTGGTCGCTGGTGAAGCTCTCGACCACAAGTTGAACGGCGCGGTCAGTCTGCACGAGCGGTTGGACTTTTATCCGAATGTGACGGACCTCGGCGAATACCGTGTGATGTTTGATACCGCCGCCATCACGAAAGTGGCGAAATTCCTGAGCTGGCAGATTGACGTGAGTGACCGCTATCAGAGCAATCCTCTCTTCGGTTTGAAAGGGAACGATCTGCTACTGACAACGGGAATCCGTGTGACGTTCGGTCCGCAAGGGGCACACTAGATCGTGACGATCAACGGCGCGTGGATCATCGGCGGCGGCATTGTGGCGCTGGCAGTTTGCGGCACCCTTATCCTGCACAAGACGCCAATCGGCGAGGCGATCCATCGCCATATCGCCGACCGGCCACGGCGGCGAATGTTCGTGGCGGCCGTAAGTTTCGCGCTGACATTCATCGGCTTGCGATTGCTGACGTGGTGCATCCACAACAACATCGGCCCATTCCATGACGTGCAGATGGCCGGGCGACATATCCATCACATGGTCTGGGGAATCCTTTTATTACTGCTCGTCGGTTATGGGTGGCTGGCCGACGTAGGGACAGGGCAAGGTGATTCATCGCGGCTGATGAGCCGGCTGATGGCGATACTCTATGGCGCGGCCGCGGCGCTGACGCTCGACGAATTCGCGCTGTGGCTGAACTTGCGTGATGTCTATTGGGCGCGGGAAGGGCGCAGCAGCATCGATGCCGGCATTATCTTCTTTTCATTACTCTCGATCGGTTATTGGGGCGCCCCGCTATGGCAGCATATCTTGCGATTGCGGCACAAGTGACTGGTACAGTCACGTGCTTTTCCCCCGCGAGCTAACAGACGCTAAACGGCAGGCAGAAAGTCTTGCGGGGTCGGGAAGCCGAGACGAAAAAAACCGGAGTGGCAGGCCGCCACTCCGGAACGATGAACGATGAACCTATTTTGTTGATACTACGAACGTGGTTGCGATCATGTCATGCAGGCCTTGTTTCTTCTCAGTAAAGGCGACCATGAGATAGCCGATGCCGAGGATCATTCCGGAAATCATCTTTGAGAACCAGCGGCCGGCGGCGCGGCCCACAGAAATGCGTTTCCCATTGGCGTCAGTCACTTTCAAGCCCAGGGCCATCTTGCCCACTGTGGCCTGCTTCTCTGAACTTTCAAGGAAGGTGAAGTAGGCGAATTGAATCGCGAAGGTCACAAGCAGCATGGTTCCGACTGCCGCGAAGATCGCGGCGAGGTTCAAGGTGGAGGCGTCCTGGCCGGGCTTGATCAAGGTGCTGAGACCGCCACCAAAGAAGGCCATGATGATGGAATTGACGATTCCGAGGATGACCGCATCGATGAACCATGCGGCAACGCGGATCCAGAATCCGGCGTATTGCGAGGGTGCGGCTTGGGGACGTGCAGGCGCTGCTGTGGCCATAAAAGGCTCCTTAAGCGAAAGTTGCGCGCAGCATATCCCGCGGTGGGGTGGAAGTAAAGCCGATATTTGACCTAATGCTGCGTCAAAGTGCGTTGTAAAATCTACGTCTATGCCCACCAACCGCTTTTCACTTCCCCTATCCGCCGCTGATCCTGAAGTGGCCGCCGCTGTTGACGCTGAGGTCGCACGCCAGCATGACGGCCTGGAGATGATCGCCTCTGAGAACTTTGTGAGTGAGGCTGTACTGGAGGCCGCCGGTTCGGTTTTCACGAACAAGTATGCGGAAGGGTATCCGGGCAAGCGGTATTACGGTGGATGCGAGTTCGCCGATATCATCGAGAACCTCGCTCGAGACCGGGCGAAGCAGCTTTTCGGCGCAGAGCATGCCAACGTGCAGCCGCATTCAGGTTCCAGCGCGAACATGGAGGCGTATGCCGCCGTACTGAAACCGGGGGACACTATCCTTGGTTTGAACCTGGCCCATGGCGGACACCTCACGCACGGGCATCCACTGAATTTTTCCGGCAAGACTTACAAAGTGGTTCCTTACGGCGTTCGCAAAGATACTGAGACCATCGATTATGACGAGTTGGAACAGATCGCGGAGAGGGAACGACCGAGGATGATCATCGGCGGCGGCAGCGCCTATGCGCGCATCTTTGATTTCCCCCGCATGCGGGCCATCGCAGACAGGATCGGCGCGCTGTTCCTGGTGGACATGGCGCACTTTGCGGGATTGGTCGCGGGCGGAGTGCATCCGTCACCGGTGCCGCACGCGCACATTGTGACGAGCACGACCCACAAGACATTGCGCGGTCCGCGCGCGGGATTGATCCTCAGCAAAGCGGACTTCGCGAAAGAGATCGATAAGACCGTGTTTCCCGGCGACCAAGGCGGACCGCTGGTACACATCATTGCGGCCAAAGCGGTGTGTTTTGGTGAGGCATTGCGTCCTGAATTCAAGGATTATGCAAAGCAAGTCGTAGCCAACGCCAAAGTGCTTGCGCAGACCTTGATGGATGAAGGCTTCCGCGTGATATCCGGCGGCACGGACACGCACCTCATGCTGGTGGATGTATTCAGCAAAGGCATGTTGGGTTCGGAAGCCGAGAAAGCGTTGGGCGAGGCCGGTATCACGGTGAACAAGAATGCCATTCCCTTTGATGTGAATCCGCCGCTGAAACCGAGCGGGATTCGTATAGGGTCGCCGGCGCTGACCACCCGCGGCATGAAAGAAGCCGAGATGAAGCAGATAGCGAAATGGATCGCCGAGACACTGAACAACCGCCAGGACGTAGCGAAAGTGGGCGCCGTGCGTAAGCGGGTGATCGAACTGTGCGAGGCGTTTCCGCTTTATGCCGAGCGCCGGACGAAGTTGACGGCGCGGGTCTAGGCTCAGCCCCGCTGATTCAGGGAACATTCCGTTCGCACAACGTACTGCCAATGTACCCGTATATGGGTTTTCGGCCCCTCATTTTCAGCCAATCTGCGTCTAAGTGAGAGTTTCCCCATTATTTACTCTTAAGGCAACCCACCCTGCGCTGACTTCCTGCTTCTAAGCCTTTGTAGCGTTAAGTCATTTCCCCTAAGCCACAGGGATTTTCGTCAGGACACAGTTTTGCGCAGCCTCGGATTCATCAATAAATTACGCAATGTACAAGTAGCGGTCTGCGCCATTTCCATGTTGATCGCGTGGTCCGCGGGCCCCGCCGCGGCACAGGACGTAAACACGATCGTCAGCAATATGGTGCGTGCCCAGAGGGCGAACCGCGCGCAGCATACCGCGTACGAAGTGACGCGGAATTACCAGGTTTTCAAGCCGGAGCATCCGTCAGATCCCACGTCGAAAGTTGTAGCGCAGGTGGATTTTCTGCCACCGGGCGCGAAGTCTTTCAAGATCACGCAAAGCACAGGTGGCATGGTGGAACACGTTGTGCGCAAGTCCTTGGAGCATGAAGTCGAACTTACGCAGGACCCGAGCCAGACCGAATACACCCCCGCCAATTATGACTTCGCGCTAGCCGGAGAAGAGACGCTGGATGGCAGCCGCTGCTTCGTGCTGGAGCTTAAGCCCAAGCATGACAGCAAAGACTTGCTGGACGGGAAAGCTTGGGTGGACGCGCAGACCTTCTTGATCCGCAAAGTCGAAGGTAGCCCGAGCAAATCGTTGTCGTTCTGGTTGAAGGACGTGAAGCTCGTCTTCCGCTATCAGAATGTGGACGGTATGTGGTTAAGGACATCGTCACAGGCTTCCGCGCATGTGCGCTTCAGCGGCGAGATGGACCTGATATCGCGCGACGTTCAGTTCAAGTCGTTGCAGGATGATGATGTGGCCAGCGCGACGCCGAGTCCGGTGTTACGTTCGACCCATTATTCGCCGAGGAACGTGGCCCGTCGGAATACCACTTCTAACAACTTCCGCGACCAGCAACAGCCTTAGACTAGTCCCGTACTCAGGGAACTCACATATAATAGGAAGTGCTAGCAGGCAGGCCGGACGGTCGCTGCCGCTTGCGTTTACGCTGGTTCTGCCAGGCTGCACGCACGCGGGGGAGGAAAGTCCGAACTCCAGAGAGCAGTGTGCCGGATAACGTCCGGGAAGTTGGTTTTAAAGCCAGCTTACGGCCCAGTGCCACAGAGAAAATACCGCCTTGGGAGCGATCTCAAGGTAAGGGTGAAAAGGTGCGGTAAGAGCGCACCGCGGATGCAGTGATGCATCCGGCAGGGCAAACCCCACACGGAGCAAGACCAAATAGGGAGGAAATCC
>JAICWB010000186.1 GCA_025935035.1 Terriglobales bacterium | reverse complement strand
CGTGAATCCGCGTTCGTCAAAGAAATCACGCGCCGCCTTGATGATCTCAGCGCGCAGACGCAGGATAGCCACCTGTCGCGGCGACCGCACCCAGAGATGCCGGTTCTCCATAAGGAACTCGACACCATGGTCTTTGAGCGAGATGGGGTATGGATCCGACTCAGGCACGCGCTCGATCACTTCGGCGTTCTGCACATCGAGCTCATAGCCGCCCTTGGCGCGCTTATCTGCCCGAACCGTACCCGTCACAATAACGCTGGATTCCTGAGTAAGATTCTTGACCGAATCAAAAACCTCTTGAGAGACCCCTGCTTTGTGCAGGACGCCTTGGATAAAACCAGACCCATCCCTAATGATCGGGAAAAGCAGTTTCCCGCTCTCCCTCAGGTTGTAGAGCCATCCGCGGATGGTTACGCTCTGGCCCTCGTGCTTGCCTATTTCTGAGATGGTGGTTACAGGTGAACTAGTAGCCGTCTGCATATATCAATTGTAAGGGGAAGCGAAGTTAGACGTCTTGTCCGAGCTTTTTGAACGAGGCTTGAACGGCCTTCGACAATTCCATCCCATCCTGCCCCGCGATCTCCAGCAGTAACGGCGGCGCCAGTGGCGCGGCTTTCAGCGCCTCCATCGCCGACTTCCACTCCAGAGTCCCGTCTCCCGGCAGTCGGTGGTCGTCTTTATCCCGCGAGTTGTCATGCACATGTGTCGAGCGCACGTGGTCTTTCACGATCTCCCAGTCCGGCACAACATTGCTATGAATGTGTGCGTGGCCAAAGTCGAAGCAGATGCCCACGTCAGCGAAGTGTGAAGTCTTGATCACTTCCACTAGTCGATCCGGCGTGGAGAGGTCGTTCGGAATATTCTCGATCAAAATGCTCACACCCAGCGGCTTGGCGAACGCCCGCAGATGTTCGAGCGAAGTAATGATGGCTTCAAATTTGTGCGGATCGAACGCCTCTCCCGCATCCCCCAGATGCTGGATCATGTATTTGAACGGCAGCGTCTCGGCCACTTCGAGCGCGCGCTTGATCTCGTCCATGCTCTCGATACGCTGACGCTTGTTGAGATCCGCGATGTTGACGGAGTGCGAGCCGTCATTGCCCCAATCGGTATCTGAATACATAGGCGAGTGGATGGAGTTGAGCGGAATTGGATTTGACTTGAACCACTGCGCCACTTCTTTGACGTGCGATTTTTCGCGATAGTCAAAATGCTGGCGCGCGCAAAAAAGCTCGATGGCCTGAGCGCCGCCCGCGACCAAAGAGTCAAGCATCGCCGGATGCAGCCGGTCTTTCACGCCAACATAGGTGGAGATAGCTCTTAGCATTCTGTCTTTCTAATATCCCACCGCTTTGCCGTTATTGCGAGCGTCACTTCCGCCCAGGAGTTCGCCCGTCTTAGGGTCAACCTCAATACATTCCCCATCACTCCAGTAGGAAGAAAAGTCTAACTTGTGACCCTTGCTGCTGAGAAGCTTAATCGTGTCTGGCGAAAAACCGACCGATTCCATCGCGATACTGTCCGGCAGCCATTGATGGTGGAACCGCGGCGCATTCACTGCTTGCTGGATATTGAGGCCATAGTCGATCACGCCCATCAGGATGTTGGCCACAGTGGTGATGATGCGCGGTCCGCCCGGCGAGCCCAACACCAGAAAGAGCTTCCCGTCTTTCGTCACGATGGTCGGCGTCATCGCCGACAACGGCCTCTTCGCCGGACCAATATCATTCGCCGGGCCCTGGATCAGACCATAGGTGTTAGGCACGCCAGGTTTTGACGAGAAGTCATCCATCTCGTCATTGAGAAGAAAGCCCAGCGATCCCGCCGTCACATGCGAGCCAAAACTGTCATTCAGCGTGGTGGTGACTGCCACAGCATTGCCTTGCTCGTCCACCACCGAGTAGTGCGTAGTGTTCTCTGGCTCATGGATAGGGTTCTGCGTCAGCGGATTGATATTCGCCAGCGCCAGTCTGTCCAGCGCCGCAAACGCCGGCCTCTTCAACTGCCGGCTCGGACTCGCACGATCTGGGTCAATGGTCTCGCGCCAGGCAGCGGCATATTTTTTGTCGATGAGCTGCGGCGTGGGCACTTGCGAAAAATCCGGATCGCCCATGAAGTCCGCGCGGTCATACATCGCGCGGCGAAAAGCTTCTGACGTGACGTGTATGGAAGCGGCAGAGCGATTGCCCAGCTTCGCCAGGTCATACCCTTCCAGTATGTTCAGTATCTCGATCAGCGCCACGCCACCGGACGACGGTGGAGGCGCCCCAAGGATCTCGTATCCGCGATAGGTGCCACGCACTACCTCGCGTTCCTTCACCTCATATTCTGCCAGGTCTTTTTCCGTGATAAGGCCGCCGCCCTTTTTCATCTCGTTCACAAGTTCGCGGGCGATGGAGCCTTTATAGAAACTGTTGGGGTCGGAGGATATCTTCTCCAGTGTCCGTGCCAGTTCAGGCTGCCTGAAGACTTCACCCTGCTTGTAGAAGTTGCCATTGCGCTGAAACAACTTCCGCGAGTCGTCGTACTCGGTCAGATGTTTGTCGTGAAACTCTTTCGCGTCTTCGTAGCTGAGCGGGAAGCCGAGCTTCGCCAATTGGATCGCCGGCTGCATCACGCGCGCCAACTTCAGTCTGCCCCAATGCCTTTGTGCTTCCACCATTCCGGCCACCGAGCCGGGAACGCCAATGGCTTTGTATCCCAGAAGACTGGCATCCTTAATGACTTGCCCTTGCGCGTCCAGGTACATATCACGCGTAGCCGCAGCGGGAGCTTTCTCCCGATAATCCAGAAAGTGCGCGCTCCCATCCGCCAGGCGTATGAGCATGAAGCCGCCACCGCCAATGTTTCCCGCTTGCGGATGGACCACTGCCAGCGCAAACCCCGTGGCCACCGCCGCGTCAATCGCATTGCCGCCGGCTTTCATGATCTCAACACCCGCGCGGGAAGCCAGTTCATTCACGCTCACTACCATGGCTTTGCCGGCATGTGTGGGCCGGAAAGGCGCCGCAAAAACCACGCAGCAAGACGCCAGCCAGACGGCTACTACGCTCAAAATCAATGGTTTACGGGTAATCATCGGGATCAGGCAGACTTCAGAAGACCTAAGGAGGCTAGCCCAGCGGCCGTGTTCCCGTCAAATGCGACGCTGGGCCGCCACTGTCCAAAAACTTTACAAACAATTTTCAAAATATGAAGCGTTCATAGATAACACTTAATCAAAGATTATTTCGCTGTAACCTTCATAAGCAACGGTGTTTACGCGCGCAAAAGTGAGAAAATATCTCTAGCATTCGTTAACTCATATAGTCGTTTTCGAGTCATAACTTCTTAAGCAGTTTTGTTCATGGCCAGTATCGAGACCCCACCCAAAATCGTGCCGGAAGAAACTCCGGCGTCCGCTCCTTCAGTCTCACACAGGGATTTTTTCCCCAGCGCTCTTCGTCGAGTGCCGATGTCCGAGGAAGAATTCCACTTCCTCATCGGCGAACTGAAGGACGAAAACTCTCGCTCCCGCATGCGCGAGGCGGTGTGGATCTCCATCATCGTCCACATGCTCATCCTGTTCGCGATCAAGGAATCGCCGCGGCTCTGGCCCAGCCCGGCCGTCACCGTCGTCACCCCGGCAGAGACGCTGAAGGACAGGCAGCTCACCTACCTCGACCAGCGCCCAGACACACAAAAAGTTCCGAAGGTAGATACCAACAAGCTTTCAGACAAGAACCGCATGGCCATGTCTCGCAATCCGCAGTTGAAGAAGCTGCTCGACGAACTCGCCGACAATCGCCGCAGCGGCGCGCCCAAACAACAAGCGCCGCAGCAGGCCCAGGCCGCTCCGCCGCCGCAAGCGCAACAGCAACAGTCACAACAGCAGGCTCAGCCGCAACAGCAGTCACAGTCTCAATTCACGCAGCCACAGCAAACAGCACGCGTGCAGCCTGCCCCTAATCCATTTGCCAACTATCGCAGTTCTTCCGCCAGCAGCGCCATCCAGCAAGCCGCGCGGGCCGCGGCCGCGGGACGCGGCAGCAATGGTGAGTACGGCAATGGTTTGGCGGACCCCAATACGCCGGTGCAGGGCAACGTTGACATCTTGAGCGATACGCAAGGCGTGGACTTCGGGCCTTACATCGAACGTGTGATTCACGATGTGAAGGTGAACTGGTATGCCATTCTTCCGCCTGAAGTTTATCCACCTCTGCTTAAACAAGGTAAGCTCGCCATCCAGTTCTCTATCAACAAGAACGGACAAGTGGAAGGCATGCAGTTGGTAGCGCCCAGTGGCGACACCCCGCTCGACCGCGCTGCCTGGGGCGGAATAACCGGCTCCAATCCCTTCCCGCCGCTGCCCAAGGAATTCCACGGCGACAACATCGTGCTACGCTTCCGCTTCTACTACAACCCGCCGCGCGGCACGGACTTACGCTAGGCGCTCTGCAGTGACTCCCTCAAACCGCAATTCCAATGACAATCGCCGCCGCGCCTGGCAGCAGCAAGCCCTCGGCATCATCATCATCGCGCTTATCGCGTTGGCGGTGGCCTTCGCGCGCTTCCATCGCGCACTGCTGAAGTAGCATCTCGCGGAAAACCCACGACAGGGAACAGAGAACACAGAGTTTCACGAAGAAGTCAAAATCTTGGGAAGTAAACCCCAAACAACTTTGTGAAACTTTGTTCCTTCGTTCTTTGTGGTGGGTTTTGCTTCTGTGTTTTGCAACAATCGTTGCATGCGTCCACTCATCGCCATCGTCGGCCCCACCGCCAGCGGTAAGACCGCGCTCTCACTCGCGCTAGCGGAATCGCTGAATGGCGAGATCGTTAGTTGCGATTCTGTGGCGGTGTACCGCGAGTTTGAGATCGGCACGGCCAAGCCTTCGCGCGCAGAGCGGGCGCGGGTACCGCATCATATGGTCGATGTGGCGGACCCGGCTAAATCAGAATTCACCGCGGGCGAGTATTCACGTCTGGCGCGTGTCGCCTTGCACGACATTGCCCGGCGCGGGAAGACGCCGATCGTTGCGGGCGGCTCCGGTCTTTACCTGCGAGCACTCACTGAAGGCCTGTTCGCTGGGCCGCAGAGATCCGAAGATATACGTACCCGCCTCCGCGCCAGCGCCGACAAAAAAGGCGCCGCCCATCTCCACCGCATCTTGCAACGAATAGACCCCAGTTCTGCCGCCACCATCCACGCGAATGACATCCCCAAAGTGATTCGCGCCATCGAGATATGTCTCGCCGCTCGAGAGCCCATGAGCGAGATGTGGAAGCAAGGCCGCGATCCGCTCACCGGATTCCGCATCACTTACATCGGCTTGAATCCCGAACGCACGCGACTCTACGAACGCATCAACCAGCGTTGCGCCGCCATGTTCGACCAAGGCCTCATTGACGAAGCCCGCGAACTCGCCCACAAATTTCCGCACATCGCAGAGATTCCCAACAGCCCCATCAATTCGCCCGGATACAAGCAAGCGCTCGCTCATCTGCGCGGCGAACTCTCTCTGCGCGATGCCATCATTTCCACACAACAAGCGCACCGCAACTACGCGAAACGCCAGCTCACCTGGTTCCGTGGCATGGCAAGCGTCCACTGGATTGAAGGCTTCGGCGATGAGCCAGAGGTTCAAAGCCGCGTCTTGGCGTTCGCCCGGGATTCATTGCAACCGGGGCCCTAACTCCTGTTATCTCAATTGCTTTGCCTTTCGCGATTCAGCCGGCCACCATTCTTCACACAATTCTTTGTTGACTTTTCCTTAGAACCTTCGCAGAAT
>JAICWB010000002.1 GCA_025935035.1 Terriglobales bacterium | reverse complement strand
GGTCACAACCTTGTTCTCGGTGAAGAAGCGGACGCCGTCTTTACCCAGCGCGTGCAAGTCGCCGTAGAACGAGCCCTTCCATCCGGAGAAGGGGAAGAGGGCGACCGGAGCGGGCACGCCGATGTTCACGCCGACCATGCCGGTCTGCGCGGCTTGGGTGAACTCGCGGGCGGTGGCGCCGGACTTGGTATAGACCGACGAGGCGTTGCCGTGTTCTGAGGCGTTGACGATCTCCACCGCTTCTTTCAGATCTTTGGCGCGGATTACCGATAGCACCGGTCCGAAGATCTCTTCTTAGGCGATGCGCATGTTCGGCTTCACGTGATCGAAGATGGTGGGCCCGAGGAAGTATCCGTCTTTATTGTGGTGGCCGGGATATTTCTGGTTGCGTCCGTCGCGGGCGATCTTGGCGCCTTCCTTCTCGCCGATCTCGATGTAATTGACGATGCGGTCTTTGGCTTCGGTGGAGATGACCGGGCCCATGTGCGCTTCTGCATGGTCGCCGGCGCAGACGGTCATGCCATTGGCGAACTTCGTTAGCTCGGCGATGAGCGGATCTGCGACCGCGCCTACCGCGACGACTACGCTGGTGGCGACGCATCGTTCGCCGGCGCATCCGAAAGAGGAGGCCATGATGGATTCGACGGTGGACTTCATCTCCGCGTCTGGCATGACTACGGAGTGGTTCTTGGCGCCGCCGAGCGCCTGAACGCGCTTGCCGTGCGCGGACGCGGTCGAAAAGATGTACTTGGCCACGTTGCTGGACCCAACGAAGGAGACGGCTTTCACGCGCTCGTCAGTAAGCAGCTGATCGACTACTTCTTTCGCGCCGTGAACTACGTTGAGGACGCCCGCGGGGAGTCCGGCTTCATAGAGCAGCTCAGCGAGGCGGACGGAAGAGCGTGGGACTTTTTCTGACGGCTTTAGGACGAATGTGTTGCCGCAGGCGATAGCGATGGGGAACATCCAGAGCGGGACCATGAACGGGAAGTTGAAGGGGGTGATGCCGACGCAGACGCCGAGCGGCTGTCGGATGGCGTTGGTATCAACGTCACTGCTGATGCGCTCAAGGCCTTCGCCCATCATGAGCGTAGGCGCGCCGCAGGCGAACTCGATGCATTCGATGCCGCGCAGGAATGAGCCCTTGGCCTCTTCCGTAGTCTTGCCGTTTTCTTCGGTGATGAGTGATACCAGTTCGGCGGAGTGCTTGTCCACGAGTTCGCGGAACTTGAAGAGGATGCGCGCGCGCTGCAGGACGGGGGTCTTGCTCCAGGCGGGGAAGGCGGCCTGGGCGGCGGCGATGGCGGAGTCCACTTCAGCGGACGTACAGTAGGGGATCTCAGCGGCAGCTTCGCCGGTCGCCGGATTGTATTGCGTGACGATCTTGCCCTTGGAAGCGAGCTTCTTTCCGTTGATGTGCAAGTGGCAATACTTGAGTTCAGTGGCGACGGACGCGCTGTTGGACATATGGGCTCCTTGGATATGTTGGGAAAGGTGATTTTACCGCGATATTGCGGTGGATTCCAAACAGCAGGTTTCACACGATGGACACGATGGTTTCACGAAGGAACACGAGGGAAAGTTTGTAGTAGTTACTATTGACTGAGGCGATTCTGGATTGCGATTTCCGCTGGCGGTGGAGTGGAAGGGCGGTACTCTGGGATTTGCGATAAGAAACGAATCATCGAATGAATTTGGGAGGGCGAGCGAATGGCTCGATTGTTGATAGCGTATGTGCTTGCGTTCGGCGTAGGCATGTTTTGCAAGTATTTTGAGATACCGGCGCCGGCGCCGCCGGTGATCCCGGGCGCATTATTAGTGGTCGCAATGACGTTCGGATATGTAGTGGGCGATAAGATCCTGCCGAAGAAGGGCGGTGCGAATGAGCCGCCGGCGATCAGCGCAGCGGCACAGTCAGGCGCTGCGGATAAGGGCGCGAAGTAACGAACGAGGAAGCGAAGCGAGGAGCGCGAAGTAGCGCAAGACAAATTGCATAAGAAATAGGGCGGCCGAGAAGGCCGCCTTTTTCTTTGCTTTCAACAACTTTTCTATTGACTCCCAGAGCAACTTTTCCCTAAAATCAGTGTATAAATATTCTAGTGATTGAATAAATATACATGAGTAAACCGAGCCGACATAACGCGATCTTGAAGATTGTGGAGCAGAGCCGACCTGCGAACCAGGATGAGTTGCGCAAGGCGCTGGTGCGCGTGGGCTTCAAGGTGACGCAGGCGACGCTGTCGCGTGATATCCGCGAACTGGGCTTGGTGAAATCGTCGGAGGGATACCAGTTCGCGCCGGGAGCGCCTGCGCCGATCGCAAACGAGCAGATATTGCCTAGCGCGAACCGGCTCGTTCGTGAATTCGTGTTGGATGTGCGCGAGGCGCAGAACCTGCTGGTGGTGAAGACCGCTGTGGGAAGCGCGCAGCCGGTGGCTGCGTCGCTTGATGGCGAGGCTTGGAACGAAGTGCTGGGGACGATCGCGGGTGACGACACGATTTTGATGGTGACGGAGGACAACAGAGCGGCGCATAGATTGGGGTCTCGCATACGGGAGCTGCTGGCGTAATGGCGCAACAGATCAAATGCGGAGTGGTGGGCGCGACCGGTTATGCGGGTTATGAGTTGGCGCGGTTGTTGCGCAAACATCCGATGGTGAGCGAGTCGATGTTATTTCGTCGCGAGGAGTCGGGCGCGAAGACGCTGGATGAGATCTATCCGCGGTCGATGAACGGGCGGCCGACTCCGCTACATGCCTTTTCTTGGGAACACGTGGAGAAAGAAAAAATCGATCTGCTGTTTCTGGCGACGCCGCATGAGACTTCTTGGGAGATGGTGCCGGAAGGATTGAAGCGTGGCCTGAAGATCATTGACTTGAGTGGGGCGTGGCGGCTGAAGAACGCGGTCAATCGCGAGGTCTATAAGCTGGAAGAGAATGGCACGACTGGCGCGACGATGAAGCAGGCTGTGTTTGGTTCGCCGGAGTTGCATAGCGATGAGATTCGCGGGGCGAAGTTGGTAGCGAATCCGGGATGTTATTCGACTTCAGTGATATTGGCGCTGGCGCCGCTGGTGAAAGGCGGGCTGATTGATGTTGAGGCGGGAATCGTCTGCGATTGCAAGTCGGGCGTTTCCGGGGCGGGTAAGGCGCCGAGCGCGAAGACGCATTTTGTGGAAGTGGCGGAGAACTTGTCGGCGTATAGCGTTTTCGGGCATCGGCACACAGGCGAGATATTGGAGCAGTTGGGAATCGGCGCGGAGAATTTGATCTTTACGCCGCATTTGCTGCCGATCCCACGCGGCATCTTGTCCACGATTTACGTCACGCTGAAAGAGAAAACGACTGCCGCGGGGATCGAAGAAACGCTGCGCAACTTTTATGCGGATTCGAAATGCGTGCGCGTGTTTCCGTATCCGCAGTTGCCGCAGATACAGGATTCGTTGCGCACGAACTATTGCGATATTGGATTTGCGTTGGGGCCGGATGGGAAGAAAGTGATCCTCGTTTCGTGTCTCGACAACCTTATTAAAGGTGCGGCGGGCCAGGCGGTGCAGAACATGAATGTGATGTATGGATGGGCGGAGCAGGAGGGGCTGAATTGAAAGTCGTCGTGAAAATTGGCGGTCGGGCTCTGGAAGATAAAGACCTGCGGCAGAAATGCGCGCGGGCAGTGGCGGAGTTGGCGCGGCAGCATGACGTGGCGGTGGTCCACGGAGGCGGCGCGGAGATCACGCGCACCATGGCGATGCTGGGCAAAAAAAGCGAGTTCGTGAATGGACTGCGCGTGACGGACGCGGAGACGCGCGACGTTGCGTTGATGGTGCTGGCCGGCAAGATGAATAAGACGATGGTCTCGAGCATCAACGCGCTTGGCTGCTCGGCGGTAGGCATGTGCGGCGGCGATGGCGCGGCTTTCCGCGCGCGCAAGAAGGTAAACGGCGACGGCGACCTGGGATTTGTGGGAGAGATATGCGCCAGTGATCCGAAATGGATCAACGCGATCTGGGCGGCGGGCGCGGTGCCGGTGATATCGAGCTTGGCGCCGGGAAGCGACGGGCAGTACTACAACATCAATGCTGACCAGATGGCGGCGGCGGTCGCGGTGGCGTGTCATGCGGACGCGCTTATCTTCCTGACGGACGTACCGGGAGTGAAAGATGCCAATGGTGATGTGATGCGGTGGCTGGAAGTGCAACAGATAAAACAGATGATCGAACAATCTGTGATCAATGGCGGCATGTTGCCGAAGCTGGCGGCGTGCCAGGAGGCGCTGAGGAAAGGCGTGGCGCGCGTGCGCATACTGCCGGCAGTGGAAGCGGATTGCATTCCAGATTTCTACGTGCACAAGATCGAATCCGGCACTGAGGTGATGGTGGCATGAGTCTGGCGGCGGTAAAGCAAGCTGAATCAAACCTGCTGGTCTCAACTTATGACCGTTATCCGCTGCTGATGAAGCGCGGCAAGGGCGTTTATCTGTATGACGCGGACGGGAAGAAGTATCTCGATTTTTTGAGCGGCATCGGCGTGAATGCGTTGGGGTATGGGCACAAGGCGGTGACGCGCGTGATGGTGCAGCAGGCGAAGAAGGTGGTGCATCTTTCGAACCTGTTCTTCCATGACTATCAGTCTGCGTTGGCGAAGAAGTTGGCGGCGATATCGGGGCTGGATCGCGTGTTCTTTTCCAACAGCGGCACGGAAGCGTGGGAAGGCGCGTTGAAATTTGCGCGGGCTTACGCGCAGGCAGCGAGCTCGAACGGCCACAAGCCGAAGTGGCGTGTGCTGGCTATGGAGAATTCCTTCCATGGAAGGACGTTCGGTTCGCTGGCTACGACGGGGCAGGAGAAGTATCGGAAGCCGTTCATGCCGCTGATGCCGGGCGTGGAGTTTGTGAAGTTCAACGATGTCGCGGACTTGGAGAAGAAGTTTGACGACACGGTTTGCGCGGTTGCGCTGGAGGTGATCCAGGGCGAGGGCGGCGTGCAGCCGGTGACGAAGGAGTTTTTCCAAGTTGCGCGCAATCTGACGCAGAAGAGCGGAGCGTTGCTGATCGCGGATGAGATCCAGAGCGGGCTGGGACGGACAGGGAAGTGGTTCGCTTACCAACATTATGGTGTGCAGCCTGACCTGGTGACTGTGGCGAAGCCTTTGGCTGCGGGATTGCCGCTGGGAGCGTTGCTGGCGTCGAACAAAGTGGCGAGTGCGATCCATCCGGGGATGCATGGGACTACGTTCGGTGGTGGTCCGCTGGCGTGCGCGGTGGCGCTGGAGTTCTTGAACACGATTGAGCGGGAGAAGCTGCTGAAGAAAGTGCAGGAGACGGGGAAATATTTCCTAGCCGGACTTTCGGCACTTGATAAGAAGCACGGAAGTGTGGCGGATGTGCGCGGTGCGGGTCTGATGCTTGCTATGGAACTCGACACCGCCGACCATGCGAAGGCGGCGGTCGCGTTGATGCGTGACCGGGGAGTGATCATTAATCGCACGCATGATACGACGCTGCGATTCCTGCCGCCATATGTCATCACGAAGAAGAATGTGGATGAGGTGGTGAAGAAGCTGGATGCTGTGTTGAGTGAGATTGAGGCGGGTGCGCAGAAACCTGCAGGAGCGAAGAGGAGAAAAGCATAGTGAGCACCAAGGTGATGATGCCGGTGCCGCAGACGTCGGGGCATCCGGCAAAAGAGGTTGTGCCGAAGGACCTGATCTCAATCCAAGACCTAACGCCGGAAGAAGTAGCGGCGCTCATGGACATGACGGCGCAGATCAAGGCACGTCCGGCGGATTTTCGCGGCGCGCTCGCCGGCAAGCAAGTGGTGATGTTCTTTGAAAAGCCATCACTGCGAACTCGTCTGACGTTTGAAGCGGGCGTGAACAGCCTGGGAGGCCACGCGATCTTTGTAGACCAGACGCAGCAGCGGTTGGGCGAACGCGAGACTTTGGCTGACGTTGCGCACAATCTGGAGCGCTGGGTGGATTGCGTGATCCTACGGACGTTCGCGCATTCGACGATCACTGGCATCGCGGAACATGCCTCGATCCCGGTCATCAATGCGTTGAGCGATCTGGAGCATCCGTGCCAGGCGCTGGCGGATTTCTTTACTCTGGAAGAGAAGTTTGATGACATCACGAAGGTGACGCTGACTTACGTGGGTGATGGCAACAACATGGCGCACTCGTTGATGCTGACGGGTGCGGCTCTGGGCGCGAAGGTGCGTATCGCAGCGCCGAAAGGGTATGAGCCGCTGGCGGATGTAACGAAGGCGGCTCAGAAGATCGCCGCAGAGACCGGCGGAAAGATAACCATTACTAATGATCCGGTTGCAGCGGTGAGTGGCGCTGATGCCGTCTATACCGACGTGTGGGCGAGCATGGGGCAGGAAGCGGAGACGGAAGCGCGCGCGAAGATATTCGCGAAGTTCCAGGTGAATGAAGAAATGATGTCGCACGCGGCCAAGCATGCGTTGTTCATGCATTGCTTGCCGGCGCATCGGGGAAGTGAAGTGACGGATGCGGTAATCGATTCGCCGCAGTCGGTGGTGTTTGACCAGGCGGAGAACCGCCTGCATGTGCAGAAATCTATTTTGTTGATGTTGCTGGGCGGCGGATTGCGCCGGTACCGGCCTAGGAGCGTGAATGTCTAAGAAAGTTGTGCTTGCTTATTCGGGTGGTCTGGATACGTCCATCATCGTGCCGTGGCTCAAAGAGAACTACAGCTATGACGTGATCGCCATGGTGGGCGACGTGGGCCAGGGTGACGACACCGAAGCCGTGGTCAAGAAGGCGTATGCGACGGGCGCGTCGAAGGTAGTGGTGCGTGATATGCGGCAGGAGTTTCTGTCGGACTATGTTTTCCCGGCATTGCGCGCGGGCGCGGTGTATGAGCACAAGTATTTGCTGGGCACGTCGCTGGCGCGTCCGGTGATCGCGAAGCACCAGGTAGAAGTGGCGCTTGAAGAAGGCGCGGACGCGGTTGCGCATGGATGCACGGGCAAAGGTAACGACCAGGTGCGATTCGAGCATGCTTATCAGGCGCTGGCGCCGGAGTTGAAGATCGTGGCGCCGTGGCGCGAATGGGACCTGTGCTCGCGTGAGGACTGCATCGACTATGCGGAGAAGCGGAACATTCCGATCTCGGCGAGCCGCACGAAGATCCATTCGCGAGACAAGAACCTTTGGCACTTGAGCCACGAAGGTGGCGAGCTGGAAGATCCGGCGAATGCGCCGCTGGATTCGACGTGGCAGATGTCCGTCTCGCCGGAGGCTGCGCCGGACAAGGCTACTGAGGTCGAGATCGGGTTCGAGCAGGGGACGCCGGTTTCTGTCAATGGAAAGAAGATGGACCCGGTTTCGATCGTGGAGATGCTAAATGACATTGGCGGGAAGAATGCGATCGGGCGTACCGACATAGTGGAGAACCGGTTCGTTGGTATCAAATCTCGCGGATGTTACGAGACGCCGGGCGGAACGCTGCTACTGACCGCGCACCGCGAATTGGAATCGCTGTGCCTGGAGCGTGAAGTGGCGCACTTCAAGCAGGTTATCGCGCTGAAGTATGCGGAACTGGTTTATTTCGGCCTGTGGTTCACGCCGCTGCGCGAGGCGCTTGACGCATTCGTTTCGGACACGCAGAAAGAAGTCTCAGGCACGGTGAAGTTGAAGCTGTACAAGGGCAACGTGATGGTGTCGAGCCGGCAGTCGGCGTTCTCGTTGTACCGCACAGACCTTTCGAGCTTCACCATGGGTGAGAGTTATGACCAGAAAGATGCGGCGGGATTCATCCGCATCCTTGGCTTGCCTGCGCGTACGCGTGCGGCGTTGCGGAAGATCGAGAACGAGAAGGTAGGCAGCGGGAAATGAAGATGTGGTCAGGGCGGTTTCGTCAGCCGCTCAATCCGGAGTTCGAGAGCTGGCAGCGGTCTTTTCCGTTCGACAAGCAATTGTTGAGCGAAGAGGTCGCGGCCAGCTCTGCGTATGCGGCGGCCCTGGAGAAGCTCGGGATACTGTCGCTAGCGGAGTCAAAGCAGATCGTGGACGCGTTGCGGGCGCTGGAAGCCGATGCGGCGCAGAACGCTGCTGTGCTCGATGACGACGAAGCGGAAGACATACACCACTTTGTGGAGCGCGAGTTGGTGAAGCGGATAGGCGAAGCGGGATACAAGCTGCATAGCGGACGCAGCCGCAATGAACAGATCGCGACTGACTTGCGTTTATACGTGCGTGGGCAGATCGATGAGACATTGGCGCTGATCGCTGATTTTGCGGATGCGTTTGTCGCCAAGGCAAGCGAGGCAGGGCAGGCAGAGATGCCCGCATACACGCACTTGCAGCGGGCCGAGCCCGTACTGGTTGCGCATTGGCTATTGGCATATGTCGAAATGTTCTTGCGCGATGGGGAGCGGCTGAAGGATTGCCGCGAGCGGCTGAACGTATGTCCGTTGGGTTCGGGCGCGATCGCGGGAAGCACCTTGTCTCTTGATCGTAATGCGATGGCGGCGCAGTTGAATTTTGATGGGCCGACCGCGAACAGCATGGATGCGACCAGCGATCGTGATTTCGCCATTGAGTTCACGCAGGCACTGGCATTGCTGGGAGTCCATCTGAGCCGGTGGGCGGAAGAGCAGATCATCTTCTGCACGCAGGAGTTCGGCTTCGTGAAATTGCCGGAGAGCTTTTCGACCGGCAGCAGCGCGATGCCGCAGAAACAGAATCCGGATTTGCTGGAGTTGGTGCGCGGTAAATCAGCGCGACTGATGGCCAATGCTCAGTTCATGTTGGCCAATGTGAAAGGACTGACGCTGGCTTACAACAAAGACCTTCAGGAGACGCAGATACCGGTGTTCGATTCCGCGCAGACGGCGACGGCAATGTTGCGCCACTGTGCGGGATATATGCGGGAGGTGCAGTTCGACCTTGAGCGGATGAAGCAAGCAGCGCAGGCGCATTCGATGAATGCCTTTGCTGCGGCCACGTATCTTGCGCAAAAGGGAGTGGCTTTCCGGCGCGCGCACGAGGTGATCGGCGCGGCTGTGCGCATCTGCATGGATAAGGGATGTGAACTGGAGGCGTTGCCGTTGGAGGAGCTGAAGACGCTGCATCCGGCGTTTGAAAAAGATTTTTACCAAGCGGTGAAATTGCTGGCAGTACTTGATTGTCACGATGTGACCGGTGGGACCGCCCGTGGGCGCGTGAAATCTGCGCTGGCGGACGCGAACGAGCGCATTGCGAAGATGCGCAATTCGAAGATACGGGGAGGTGCGGTCTATGCACACACGTAATGCCAAGCTGCCCGACGCGCAGCACATCCACACGTTGATCAAGAATTATTCGCACGACGGGACTCTGCTGCCGCGTTCGTTGCCGGAGCTGTATGAGAACGTGCGCGATTTCGTTGTAGTGGAAGACGAAGGCAAGATCATCGGTTGCGGCGCGCTGCATATGTATGGCCCGCATCTGACCGAGGTACGCTCCATCGCGGTGTCGCCAGCATATAAAGGCAAAGGCGCAGGACGCATCCTCATTGATGCTTTGCTCGCGGAAGCTGAAGAGCACGATGTGAAGTGTGTATGCCTGTTCACGCGCATCCCGGATTTTTTTGCGCTTTTCGGATTCCGTGCGGCGACGCGTGAGGACATGCCAGACAAGATTTATAAAGATTGTGTAAATTGTCCGCGACTGCATGCCTGTGATGAGGTGGCGATGGTGCGCGGCGAGCTGCCGAAGATGGCGGTGCTTGGCGCATCGAACATCCAGCTGCCGATCATTGATGTGAAGATGATCGAAAAGCAGATGTTTAAGAAATCAGTGGCCAGTGGCTAGTGACTAGGGCTAGACAAGTCTAAGGCAAACGGGGCACTGGCACGTCGCGGGAGAAAAACTTAGTAAAGTTTTGTAAAACGCTTCAACTTTCACGCAGTTGCGGAGTCAATGGGTTCAGGAAGCCGAATGAACCCACAGCGCACGATCCTCTACGTGGCAGAAGACCTTTCCGCGTCCAATTCCATCATTGGAAAACTGAAGACTTCAGGGTTCCAATTGGTTGGTGCGAGCCGGTCACTTGGCGCAATCGCTAAATTATTCTGGACGCGGCGGGTGGAAGCCATCGTCATCGATCAGCGTGCAACGGCAAAGATCGACCTGGGATTGGCGCGATTCGTAAAAAGTTTTCGCGCGGCGGTCCCCGTGATCCTTCTTTCTACGCAGTTGCTGGACCCGCTTCCGCGGTGCATCGATGCAGGAGTTTGCCTGCAAGATGAGATAGGCGCGCTGGTGCCTACTATTGAACTGGTTCTTGGCGGAACGGAAGCGGCTTAGTCTGCGGCGCGAAGTCAAAGGCCAAACCTTTCAACGCGGATCGAGACCGATAAAAAAGATCAAAGAAGGATCTCTTTTTTTCGCTCTCGCTAAGAGTAAGCCCGTCTGCTCGGAACAGTTCACACGTTTTGAGGGATGGGTTCCCGGTCTCTTGCAGGCGGCTTCGCGCTGGAGATAGATGGAACAACCAATTCAACGATCAGGCCACTGGGCACAGCGTTGCGCGCCGAGATTGAGCCACCATGGAGTTTCACGGCTTTCTCGGCGATCGCCAGGCCGAGGCCAGTGCCACCGGTGCCGGTCATGCGCGAATCATCGGCGCGGTAGAACGGGCGGAAAAGGTCAGGCAATATGGCCTCTGGGACTCCTTGACCGTGGTCACGTACGGTGACAACTGCGCTGCCGTTCTGAGTGGACAATTTTACCGTTACAGGGTCACTACCGGCGGTGTAGTAGATGGCGTTGCGGACTACGTTCTCAATGGCGCTGCGCAAAAGATCTTCGTTTCCGTTCACTCGCACCTGCGCAGGGCTCTCCAGTTGAACGGAGTGACCGGTACGGTCGGCTTCGTACTTTGCGTCCTCCACTACTTCTTCCGCGATCTCATTCAGGTTGAGCGGTGTCATTGGCGGATTAACTTGTCCGCTTTCGAGGCGAGAGAGAGTGAGAATGCGTCCGATAAGTTCATCCAAGCGTTCGACTTCGCGCTCGATGCGGTCGTGCGAAGTGTTTTGAGCGGCATCTTCCGTCCGGCGTGACAGCGCGAGAGCAACCCGCAGTCGCGCCAAGGGTGAACGCAGTTCGTGGGAAACATCGCTTAACAGGCGTCGCTGGCTTTGCAGTAGGTCGCCGATGCGATCCGCCATGCGGTCGAAATCGCGAACAAGGTCAGCAATCTCATCAGAACGGTTGCCAAGGTCTTTACCGGCGCGGGCCTCGAGGTCGCCACCGGCGAGTTGTTGCGTGGCTCCGCGCAAGACGCGAATGGGGCGAGTCAAATAGTGAGCCAAAAGCAAGCAAGTGAGACCGGAGAGCAAGGAACTGATGACGATGGCGCGTATGAGACCCTCGCCGCGGAAGAGGCTACTGGAGCGATTCAAGAGAAAGTGCGCTACCAACGTATAGGGTCTGCCATTGGCATCTTTGATATCGGCGAAGAGTACCGCATTATTGCCTTGATCGCCTATGTCCTGCCCGGCTTTTCGTGCCTTCAGCGCATCGGCCACAGATTCCGGATAGGGGATTCCGGTCAGATCATTGCCCTGCGCGTCTAAGAGCCAATAGTGAATACGTTCAGAGTCAGAAGTCTTGGCGAGTTCAGCATTGAGCGCTTGCCGTCCACCGGAGTGGAATTGTTGCAACGCAGCCTGGCCGATAAGTGGCATTGTTTTTTGTGCGGAGAGATGCCAAAGCGGGCCTTGCGTGCCGTACAGTTGGTTGGCGCGGACGCCCATGTAGGCGATGAACGCCATCTGTGCGAGCCAGAAGGAGATGAAGATCTTCCAAAAAAGCCTGCGTGTCATACCGTCTGTCTTCGTGCGGGCGCTGATGCGAAGATATAGCCGACGCCGCGCACAGTCTTGATCCTGTTCTCAGAATCCTCTTCGCCGCCACCTAATTTCTTGCGCAATTTGCTCACGTGCACATCCACGCTGCGATCAAATGGCGCCAGCGGTCTTCCTAAAGCGGTCTGCGCGAGTTCTTCGCGGGTAACAACAGTGCCGGCATTGCGAAGCAGGAGCTCCAACACGTTGAATTCTACGCTTGTGAGATCCACTTCCTGGCCCGCACAGACGACTGTGCGAGCGCCAGGCGACAGGGTGATGTCGCCGACGGTGGCTACATCATCCTCAGCACCTGAATTTGCGGAGGAGGCCGTGCGGCGCAGAATCGCTTTGATTCGCGCCAACAACTCGCGGGGATCGAAAGGCTTGGGAAGATAATCATCCGCGCCGATCTCTAATCCCACGATGCGGTCAATGGCCTCGCCGCGGGCGGTCAAGAGTATGACCGGGACCCTGATGCCGGCTCCGCGAAGTTTCTTTAATAGTTCAAAGCCGCTGCCTCCGGGCAGCATGACATCTAAAACGACGAGGTCGGCTTCAGACTTAAGCGCCTTCGCCAGACCGCTGGAATGGTCAAAAGCAGTATCAATGCTGAAGCCCTCGGGCACGAGGAATTCCTTTAAAAGTTCCGCCAACTCGCGGTCATCGTCGATGACAAGGATCCGGCTCATTCAATCTATTCTCGTTCCGCAATCATAGTATGGCTGTAAAGAATTGTTTAGTCGGTAAGCCGTTGACTTCACAAAGCTTTACATTGCTACCGTCAATCTTGACTAACATTGATGGGTTCCGCAAATCTATATACCCAACTCGAACATTTGGCTGAAGGCTAAGGAATGCGCAAGAAACTGATCATCATTTTTATCATTGTGGTGCTGGCAGGCTTAAGTGTGTATGCCTACAAAGAATCACACAGCCAACCGGCCGGAGCAGCCGCGGGCGCCGGCGGAGGCGGTCGAAGAGGTGGCGGGCCAGGCGGCGGCCAACCCATACCTGTGTCAGTGGCGACGACGAAGACGGAAGATGTGCCGGTTTATCTGGACGGGCTCGGCTCTGTGGAAGCTTTCAACACGGTGACGGTCAAGAGCCGAGTTGACGGCCCCATCACTGCGATCAATTTCAAAGAAGGCCAAGACGTAAAGACAGGCCAACTGCTGGCGGAGATCGATCCGCGGCAGTATCAAGTGGCCGTGAGTCAGGCGGAGGCGACGCTTTATCGCGATCAGTCGCAGCTAACGATCGCACAGCGGAATTTCGCCCGCTATCAAGATCTTTTCAAGCAAGGCATCGTATCTCAACAAGACTACGATGCGCAGGAATCGACGAAAGGGCAATTAGAAGGTACGGTACGGGCAGATCAGGCGAATGTCGATAATGCGAAACTGAATCTTAGCTACACGAAGATCACTTCGCCGATCAACGGCAAAGTAGGCTTGCGGCAAGTAGACATTGGCAATGTGGTCCACGCGAATGATGCCAATGGCATTGCAGTGATCACGCAGCTGAATCCGATCTCGATCATATTCACGATCCCTGAAGATAGCCTGCCGGCGGTGCTGGAGAAATTTCATGGCACTCCGCTCCCAGTGGATATTTACAGCCGCGATAACCAGACGAAGTTGGGCACTGCGAACCTCATTACTGTGAACAACCAGATCGATCCGACGACGGGCACAGTGAAGCTGAAGGCCGTCTCCGAGAATAAAGACGGCCTGCTGTGGCCGAGCCAGTTCGTGAATGCGCGGCTGCTACTCGATGTGAAGAAGAACGTAACGGTGGTTCCCGCTGCGGCGGTGCAACACGGGTCGCAAGGCGCTTTCGCGTTTGTGGTGAAGCCGGATAGCACAGTGGACATGCGGCCTTTGCAGCCGGGAATAAACAACGGCAACCAAACCGTCATCGATCAGGGACTTGCGCCGGGGGACGTGGTGGTCACGGACGGGCAAGATAAGTTAAGCCCCGGTAGTAAAGTCTCGACTAGCGCTGGGGGTGGCGGCGGGCAGGGTAGCGGTGGCCGGCGCAATGGCGGTGGGCAAGGGCAGGGAACGCAGCAGCCTGGAGGTCAAGCGCCGGGTGGACAAAGTCCGGCTGCGCAACCCAGCCAGCAACAGAACCAGCAACAACCTAATCAGCAGCAGGAACAACGTCGACAGCCGGGACACGGTCAGGGCGGACATCAGCAACGCGGGAACAAGTAAATGAGCCCGTCAAGAATTTTCATCATGCGTCCGATCGCGACGACGCTACTGATGGTAGCGTTGCTGCTGGTGGGTGTAGTGGCGTACACGCAGCTGCCAGTGTCCGCGCTGCCGCAGGTAGATTATCCGACGATCCAAGTGGTGACGTTCTATCCGAGCGCCAGCCCGGACGTGATGTCGTCATCAGTGACCGCGCCGCTCGAGCGGCAATTCGGACAAATCCCGGGGTTGAGCCAGATGACTTCCACGAGTTCATTCGGAAGCTCCATCATCACGCTGCAGTTCAATCTGGATGAAAATATTGATATCGCCGAGCAGGAAGTGCAGGCATCGATCAATGCGGGTGGGACGTTCTTGCCGCGCGATCTTCCGAACCCGCCCATCTTCAGCAAGGTGAATCCGGCGGACACCCCCATCCTTACTCTGGCTTTGACCTCGGTGTCTTTGCCGCTGTCGAAAGTGGAAGACATTGCGGACACGCAACTGGCACAGAAGATCTCGCAACTGACGGGCGTAGGGCTGGTCAGCATCAGCGGTGGACAAAAGCCGGCGGTGCGCATCCAGGCGAATCCGACAGCGCTTGCCGCGAACGGGTTGAGTCTCGAAGACCTGAGGACTGCACTTGGTACTGCGAACGTCGATCAGGCAAAAGGCGTGCTGGACGGGCCGCGACAACAATTCACGATCGGTGCGAATGACCAGCTCACGTCAGGCGCGCAATATCAGAATCTGATCATTGCTTACAAGAATGGCGCTCCGCTGCGGCTGTCAGACGTTGCTGACGTTGTCGATGCTACCGAAAACGATCAGCAAGCCGCGTGGATGAACACCACGCCCGCCGTGATCATGAACATTCAACGGCAGCCGGGTGCAAACATCATCGGCGTGGTGGACAACATTAAGAACGCCCTGCCGCGCTTGCAAGCAACACTGCCCGCCGCAGTGAAAGTACAAATCCTGACGGATCGCACGGAGACTATCCGTGCGTCAGTCAAAGACGTTGAGTTCGAGTTGATGCTCACCATCGCGTTGGTGGTGATGGTCATTTTCCTCTTCTTGCGGACCTTGTCGGCCACAGTGATTCCCAGCGTGGCAGTGCCGTTGTCACTGATCGGCACGTTCGCAGTGATGTACCTCTTGGGCTACTCGCTCGACAACCTCTCGTTGATGGCACTCACGATCTCCACCGGTTTCGTGGTGGACGATGCCATCGTGATGATCGAGAACATCGACCGCTATCTGGAAGAGGGCCTTTCGCCGCTGGAAGCTGCGCTCAAAGGGTCGGGACAGATCGGCTTCACCATCATCTCGCTGACGGTGTCGCTCATTGCAGTGCTTATCCCGCTGTTGTTCATGGGAGACATTGTCGGGCGGCTCTTCCGTGAATTTGCTGTGACTCTTAGCGTGACTATCCTGGTATCCGCATTCATCTCACTCACGCTGACTCCGATGATGTGTTCGAAGCTGCTGAAGCCGAAGTCGGAGGAGAAGAAGGGCAAGATCTACCACTGGTCAGAAAACACTTTCAATTATGTGATCGAGAAGTATGGCCAGACGTTGAAGGTAGTGCTGGACCACCAAACCCTTACGTTGATCGTGACCGTGGGCATGTTACTGCTTACGCTCGGATTGTTCTGGATCGTGCCCAAAGGATTTTTCCCTGTGCAAGATACGGGGGCGATCGTAGGTATATCAGAAGCGCCGCAGAGTACTTCGTTCGATGCGATGGCACTTCGGCAGCAGCAGCTGGCAAAGGTCATTCTTTCGGATCCGGATATTGCCAGCTTGTCGTCATTCATCGGCGTAGACGGCACCAACGTGACTACGAACAGCGGCCGGTTCCTGATAAACCTAAAGCCGCACGACGACCGTAGCGCGAACGCTTCGGAGATCATCCGGCGGTTGCAGCCACAGTTGGAGAAGATTCCTGGCATCACGTTGTACATGCAGCCGGTGCAAGACCTGACTGTGGAAGACCGCGTGAGCCGCACACAATATCAGTACAGCCTGGAAGACGCAGACCCGGCCGAGCTTGGAACGTGGACCACTCGGCTGGTGCAAAAGCTGCAGCAAGTCCCGGCGTTACGCGACGTGGCCAGCGACCAGCAGAATCAGGGTTTGGCGGCAACCCTGGTCATCGACCGTGATACTGCCGCACGCTTCGGAATCACCCCGCAACAGATCGACGATACTTTATATGACGCGTTCGGGCAGCGGCTAGTCTCCACTATCTTTACGCAGCTGAATCAATATCACGTGGTGCTGGAAGTGGCGCCTAGATTCAAGCAAGATCCCAGTGCGCTGAAGAACATTTTTGTTCGTTCGTCAACCGGCGAACAAGTTCCACTCACGGCTTTCACCCACATGGAACCGCAGACCGCTCCGCTGTCATTGAATCACCAGGGACAGTTTCCTGCAGTGACTATCTCATTCAACCTTGCACCAGGAGCTTCGCTGGGTGATGCGGTGAAGGGAATCCAGCAGAGTGAAGCGGACATTCATCTGCCGAGGAGTATTCAGACCAGTTTTGAAGGTACAGCGCGTGCTTTCCAAAATTCGCTTGCCGGCGAGGTCTGGCTGGTGTTGGCGGCCATCGTGACTGTGTACATCGTTTTGGGTGTGTTGTACGAGAGCTACATTCATCCCATCACCATCCTGTCGACGCTGCCGTCAGCGGGCGTGGGCGCGATCATCGCGCTGCTTCTTTTCCATATGGATTTGGGCGTGGTGTCATTGATAGGCATCATCTTGCTGATCGGAATCGTGAAGAAGAATGCCATCATGATGATCGACTT
Organism: Terriglobales bacterium; assembly: GCA_025935035.1. Taxonomy (GTDB): domain Bacteria; phylum Acidobacteriota; class Terriglobia; order Terriglobales; family Acidobacteriaceae; genus JAICLA01. Next base: position 18,103 of record JAICWB010000002.1, on the reverse strand, counting down.
TGCTTTGGAAGCTGAACGCGACCACGGCAAGTCGCCCTATGACGCGATCTATGAAGCTTCACTGCTGCGGTTCCGACCGATCATGATGACTACGATGGCAGCATTGCTGGGCGGTGTTCCGTTGGCATTAGGTAGCGGCACGGGTTCGGAGTTGCGGCGTCCTTTGGGCGTTTCCATCGTTGGTGGATTGATATTCAGCCAGGTGCTTACGCTGTACACCACGCCGGTGGTTTATCTCTGGTTTGACCGGTTGTCGCGCCGGTTCGAGCGGTTCCGCGCGGGCGGGCGCGAAGCTATGCCGGAGCCAGTGCCGGCAGATTGAACATTTATTTATGAATATTTCGGCGCCATTCATTCGCAAGCCCATCGCAACGTCATTGCTGACGGTCGCGCTGTTGCTTGCCGGCGGGTTGGCGTTCTTCCGCTTGCCGGTGGCGCCATTGCCGCAGGTGGAATACCCGGTGGTGTCAGTCTCGGCGAGCTTGCCGGGCGCGAGTCCTGAGACAATGGCTTCGGCGGTGGCTACGCCGCTGGAAAGACAGTTCGGACGCATCGCTGGAGTGAATGAGATGACTTCCTCCAGCTCAATGGGGAATACGAATATCACGCTTCAGTTCGACTTGAACCGTGACATTGACGCGGCGGCGCGCGATGTCCAAGCTGCGATCAATGCAGCCCGTAGCCAACTGCCGGCCAATCTTCCCAGTAACCCTCACTATCGCAAGATCAATCCGGCTGACGCACCCATCATGATCCTGGCGCTGACTTCGGACTCTGTGCCGTTGCCGCGCATCTACGATGCGGCTGACTCCATCCTTTCGCAGAAGCTCTCGCAGATAGAAGGTGTGGGGCAGGCGAGTCCAAGCGGTGGCGCGCGTCCGGCAGTCCGCGTAGAAGCAAATCCCACGGCTTTGACGGCGTATGGTGTTGGACTAGATCAAGTTGCGACTACTCTTAGCGCCGCGAATGCAAACAAGCCGAAAGGAATGTTCCACGACGCCACCTCGGCATGGGCGATCTATGACACTGACCAGCTCAAGCAAGCGGACCAATACAAATCACTGATCGTTGCCTACAACAATGGTTCACCGGTGCGGCTCAGTGATGTGGCTGACGTGCAGGATTCCGTGGAAGATGTGCGCAATGCCGGCCGTTCCAACGGAAAACCGGCTGTACTGATCATCGTGTTCCGCCAACCGGGTGCGAACATCATCGCTACGGTGGACCGCGTGATCGCGGAGTTGCCGCAGCTACGGGCATCCATTCCGCAGGCGATCAAGCTTGATGTGGTCTTGGACCGCACGACCACTGTGCGAGCGTCTGTGGCTGACATCGAGCACACAATGATGATCTCGATCTTTTTGGTGATCATCGTCGTATTCCTGTTCCTACGAAACTTAAGCGTCACGATGATCCCCGGTCTAGTGGTGCCGCTATCACTTATCGGCACGTTTGGCGTTATGTATCTCGTCAATTATTCGCTCGACAATCTTTCGTTGATGGCGCTCACTGTGTCCACGGGGTTCGTCGTAGATGACGCAATCGTGGTCATCGAGAACATCACGCGACACGTGGAAGCAGGTATGTCGCCGTTTAAAGCGGCGATGCAGGGATCCAGTGAGATCGGATTCACCGTACTCTCGATGAGCACGTCGCTGGTCGCGGTGTTTATTCCCATCCTGCTGATGGGCGGCATTGTGGGCCGCATGTTCCGCGAGTTCGCTGTGACTCTTAGTGTGGCCATCTTTATATCCATGCTAGTTTCGCTGAGCGCGACGCCGATGATGTGCGCAGTGCTGTTGCGTCCACCGGACAAACAAAAGCATGGAAGGATGTACCGGTTAAGCGAACGGTTTTTCAATGATCTGCTAGAGATGTACCGCGACAGCTTGCGGTGGGTGCTGCGCCATCAACCCGTCATGCTAATTGTGACTGTGATCACTATTGGGTTGAGCGTTTATCTCTATACGATCGTGCCGAAAGGATTTTTCCCGCAGCAGGATAACGGACGCCTCGGTGGCTCGATCCAGGGCAATCAAGACAGTTCCTTTGCAACCATGCGCAAGAAGATGGATGAGTTCGCGAGCATCGTGAAAGAAGACCCGGCGGTGGAGAACGTAGTTGCGTTCAACGGGTCAGGCAATTCGGGGCGAATGTTCGTGACGCTAAAGCCGCTGAACGAGCGAAAGTTAAGCGCGGACCAGGTGATCAATCGCCTGCGTCCTAAGTTAGCTCACATTCCGGGGTCGACACTGTACCTGCAGGCGACGCAGGACCTGCACATTGGCGGAAGGCAGAGCAACTCCCAATATCAATACACCCTGCAAGATGAAAACCTTGACGAATTGAATAAGTGGTCAGAGTTGGTGCTGGAGAAACTTAAGACGGTCCCGCTTCTACATGACGTTAATATGGACCAACAGAACAAAGGATTGGAGACCAATCTAGTCATTGATCGCGATACAGCGGCGAGGCTGGGCATCAATCCTTCGTTAGTAGACAACGCCTTGTACTCGGCATTCGGCCAGCGTCAGGTCTCAACCATCTATCAGCCCTTGAACCAGTTCCATGTTGTGATGGAGGTAGACCCCCGATTCCAAGGACACCCCGACGATCTCAAGCAGATTTACGTGCGCTCATCCTCAGGTGCTGCGCAGGTTCCGCTGTCAGCGTTCTCACATTACGAGACGGCCAACACGCCTTTATCCGTGGCGCACCAGGGAGTATTTCCAGCAGTCACTTTGTCATTCAATCTGGCGCCGAATGTCTCCTTAAGCCAAGCGGATGCCGCCGTTTCCAAGGCGATGCAGCAGATCGGATTGCCTTCCGCGCTTTCGGCGCGTTTCCAGGGGACGGCGGCGGCCTATCAGGATTCTTTGAAGAGCCAGCCGTGGTTGATAGCAGCAGCCATCTTTACGGTCTTCATCGTGTTGGGCGTGCTGTATGAGAGTTATATCCATCCGGTGACGATTCTTTCGACGCTGCCTTCGGCGGGAATCGGCGCATTGCTGGCATTGCTCTTGTTTAACACCGAACTGAGCGTGATGGCGTTCATCGGGATCATTCTGCTGATAGGCATCGTGAAGAAAAACGCCATCATGATGGTGGATGTGGCCATCGAAGGCGAACGAAATGAAGGAAAAGAACCGGAGCAGGCAATCTTTGATGCGTGCATGCTGCGCTTCCGCCCCATCATGATGACTACGATGGCAGCGATGTTAGGAGCATTGCCGCTAGCGCTGGGGACCAATGTTGGCGCCGAACTGCGGCGTCCCATGGGTATCGCCATCGTCGGGGGTTTGATATTCAGCCAGGCGCTCACGCTCTATACCACGCCGGTCATCTACCTTTATATGGACCGCCTGCAGATCCGCATCAAGGGGCATAAAGAAGTCCCAGTCGAGGGACTCAGCGGCGCGCATATAGGCGAACACCCAGCACAAGCATAGTTCTTTCGCGGCCGTTGTACACTCATTCGCGAATGTCTTCACAGCCGGAGCTTGCCCGAAAGCTGGGATTGTTTGACGCCACGATGCTGGTGATGGGCGGCATCATTGGGGCGGGCATCTTTATTAATCCTTATGTAGTGGCGCAACGTTTGCATACCCCAGCGCTGATATTAGGGGCGTGGGGAGCAGGCGGTGTGATTGCGCTGCTGGGCGCGTTCATTTATTCAGAACTGGCCGAACGCTTGCCGCGCGTGGGTGGACAATATGCGTATATTCGCGAAGCCTACAATCCGTTGTTCGCGTTCCTGTACGGATGGGTGTTGCTGTTGGTGATCCAGACCGGCGGTATGGCGGCGGTGACAGTCACGTTTTCGCGATATTTTCTGGACTTGAGTGGCTGGAAGCTGTCAGAAGCAGGAGTTGCCGTGGTCACGATCGCGATCCTCACGCTTTTGAATTGCCTGGGCGTGCGCACAGGGAGCAGCGTACAGAACGCATTGATGGTCACCAAGATCGTGGCGATCTTCCTGTTAGTGGGTGCGGGACTGTTTTTTGTTTCGTCACCGGCGACAGCTTGGCGCCCATTGCTGGACCGGCCGGTTTCGGCGGAATTGGCTTCTGACTTTGGCGCGGCGATGGTTCCGGTGTTGTTCGCCATCGCGGGATGGCAGACTGCGAATTTTTCCGCGGGTGAATTGAAGAATCCGACGAAAGACCTGCCGCGGGGACTGCTGATGGGCGTGATCGGCGTGGTCATCCTTTATATGGCGGTGAATTTCGTGTGTCTGCGGACGCTCGGGCCGGAAGGCTTGGCCGCTACGAAGACCCCGGCCACGGCTGTGATGAGCAGCGCGCTTGGAGCGAAAGGCGTGAAGTTGATCGCGTTCGGCATTGCGGTTTCCACGCTTGGCTTTTTGAGCCAGAGTATTCTCACCGCGCCGCGCGTGTATTACGCCATGGCGGAGGATGGAGTGTTCTTTCGCGCGGTGGGGCGGGTGAATGCGACCACGCGCGTGCCAGTGGTAGCTATTGTGCTGCAGAGTATTTGGACGGTGGTGATACTGCTCACGGGAAAATATGAACAGATATTGAACTACGTTGTGTGCATGGATTGGGTGTTCTTTGGCGTTTCAGCGAGTTGTTTGTTTGTGTTTCGCAAGCGGGCAACGGGTGCAGCACGGTTGCTGATGCCGGGGCATCCGTGGACTACTGCGATATTTTGTTTCATCTGCGTGCTGATCGTTGGAAATACGATCATGCGATATCCGATGAATACGCTGATAGGTGTTGGGATATTGTTCTCTGGAATCCCAATCTATTTTTTATGGGGCGGGAAGGAACGAGCTCTATGACTTTCGATCGCGTACATTCCCGTTCGCCTTATATGGAGTTCGCGAAGCTTCGCTCCGCCGCGAAATACAACTTGGCGACCAGCGGTATGCCGGCGTATCCGCTGGCAGACTTGGGTATTTCGATAAGCGACCTGCAGATCAATGGCCCGGATGTCTACGGATATGAGGCGCTCAAGCAAGCGATCGCGTCACGCTATCGGGCAGGCATAGACAATGTTGTGACCGCAACGGGCACGGCGATGGCGAATTATCTGGCAATGGCGGCGTGCGCGAATCCCGGCGATGAAGTGCTGATCGAGCAACCTACCTATCCCTTGTTATTGGATGCGGCGAGGTATTTGGGTCTAAACGTAAAGCGTTTTCGACGTAAGGCAGAGGATTTCCAGATCGATCTGAAAGATTTGAAAGAGAATCTCAGCCCTGCAACGAAACTCATCGTGCTGTGCAACATGCACAACCCGACTGGGGTGCTGACATTGAACGAATCATTGCTCGAGGTCGGCGAGATGGCCAGGCGCGTGGGAGCGAGGGTGATCGTGGATGAAGTCTATCTAGAGATGCTCTGGAAGGTTGAGCCCGATCCGGCGTTTCATCTGGATCAGCAGACCTTTCTCAGCACCAACAGCCTCACCAAAGGTTATGGCCTGAGCGGATTGCGGTGCGGATGGGTGCTAGCGTCACGGGAACTTGTGGAACGCATGTGGCATATCAACGATGTACATGGTTCTACGCCAGTCTTCATGGCAGAGCAGGTGAGTGTGATGGCTTTTCGCAAGCTGAGCGAGATTGCCGCGAAGCAGAAGGCGGCGCTCGATACGAATAGAGCTCTGCTGCGGGAGTTCTTGGAGGACCAGTCGGCCTTTGACTATGTATGGCCGGAGCATGGAACGGTTGCGGCACTTCGCATAAGGCAGGGGAGTGCTGATGAATTTGCGGAGCGATTACGAGAAAAGTTTGAGGTCGGGGTGGTGCCGGGAAGATTCTTCGAGATGCCGCAACATGTGCGAGTGGGAGTGGGAGTCCCGACCGACCAACTGCGTAGCGCGCTCGCACAATTGAGAAAAGCGCTCAATACATAAGCACGTAGTAGATCACGTAAAACCATCCGAAGATGCCGTGGATGATGGCCCACAGTATGCTATGCCATTTGGCGTAAGAAATGACCATGGCCAGCGCGGAACCAAAACTGATCCCGCTGCTGACATAGGTTTTTGAGTTTCCGGCCATCTACTCTCCGTACGGCACCCAGATATTTTTCACCTGGATAGCGTGCTCGAGGAACAGGTGTCCTTCGCCTTGAGCGGTAGTGAACCAGTCGAAGGCGCGGCCATCGTTCGTCCAGACTTGTTTTAAGTTGCCGATGGACAAGGCTTTGACTTGAGCGCTGGCGGCTTCGTCGCGGAAGCACCAGATGGCGTCAATGTCGTCGTGCTCGGCGAGCGTCTTGAGCAGTTCGGTGGGGCGTCCGGTGACGATGTTGACCACGCCACCGGGAAGATCGCTGGTGTCGAAGACTTGATACAGGTCGCCGACGATAAGTGGGTAAGCTTCGGATGGCACAGCAACGATCGTGTTGCCCATGGCAATGGCTGGCAATGCGAGCGAAATAAATCCGAGCAGAGGTGCTTCCGTTGGGCAGAGGATCGCGATGGTGCCAATGGCCTCATGCATTGCGAGGGTGACGTTGCGTCCCGGTGGATTGTGCACGCGGCCGTCGAACTTATCTGCCCAAGCGGCGTAGGAGAAGACGCGCTGGATGCTGAGATCCACTTCGGCCACTGCTTGTTTTGCGCCGACTACACGCGCGAGACGTGATGTGATCTCGTCGCGGCGCTGCGAGAGATTTTCGGCGATGTAGTAGAGCACTTGCGCCTTGCCGTGGGCAGCGGTCTTGGCCCAGCCTTCGGCTTTGCGCGCGGCTTCCACTGCGTTGCGAATGTCTTTGCGATTTCCCAGCGGCGCTTCACCTAGCAGCGTGCCGTCTGCTGCTCTAACCGCCATGCTGTAGCCGGAGTCGGGGCGTGCTTGTTTTCCGCCGATATAGAGCTTTACGGTGCGGTCGATGGATGGTTCGCCTTCGTTGCCGTCGGCGGGGAGTTCGTCGTTCTTTGCGGCGGGTGAGGGTTTTACTTTGGGCGCATCTTTAAACCATGCAGGCTGCAGGTATTCGAGCATACCTTCGCGTCCGCCTTCGCGTCCGTAGCCGGACTCACGGTATCCGCCGAAACCGCAGGCAGCGTCAAACATGTTGGTGCTGTTCACCCAAACCACGCCGGCTTTGATCTGCGCAGCTACTTGCAGCGCCACGTTAATGTTCTCGCTCCACACACTGGCGGCAAGGCCGTAAGCCGTGTTGTTCGCGAGCTCGACCGCTTCTTTCAGCGTGCGGAAGGTCATGGCTGCGAGCACGGGACCGAATATCTCTTCTTGCGCGACCGTGGAGCTGGGATGGACATTTGTCAGCAGAGTGGGAGGGAAGTAGAGACCCTTGGCCGGCAAAGCGTAGGAAGGTTGCGAGCAGGTCGCGCCTTCACTCACGCCTTGCTCGACGAGACGCTTGATACGGTCGAGTTGCACAGGGGCGACAATGGCGCCGATGTCGATGGCCTTATCAAGCGGTGAGCCGACGCGCAGATTTTCCATGCGCGCGCGAATCTTGGCGACCAACGCTTCTGCGATGCTCTCTTGCATCAGCAGGCGCGAACCGGCACAGCAGACCTGGCCTTGATTGAACCAGATGCCATCGACGAGGCCTTCGACGGCGGAGTCGAGGTCGGCGTCGTCAAAGATGACGAAGGGAGATTTGCCGCCGAGTTCAAGTGACAATTTCTTCGGCGAATCTGCAGTCGCTTTGCGGATGGCGCGGCCTACTTCCGTAGAGCCGGTAAAGGCGATCTTGTCCACTTCAGGGTGCTTGACGAGGGCTTCGCCGGTGCGGCCGTCGCCGGTGATGATGTTGACTACACCTTTCGGCAAGCCGATCTCCTGACAGATCTCAGCGAATGCCAGTGCGGTGATAGGTGTAAATTCCGCGGGCTTGAGCACTACTGTATTGCCGGCGGCGAGTGCGGGTGCGATCTTCCACGCCAGCATGAGCATGGGGAAATTCCACGGGATGATCTGGCCTACAACGCCGCAAGCGGTGTAGCCGTGAAATTCCTGGTCGAGTACCTGAGCCCATCCGGCGTGATGATAAAAGTGGCGCGCTACGAGTGGGATATCAATGTCGCGACTTTCGCGAATCGGTTTGCCGTTGTCGATGGTCTCTAGCACAGCCAAGCGGCGTGAATGTTTCTGAACCTGGCGGGCAATGGCATAGAGATAACGTGCGCGAATGTGGGGCGTGAGCTTTTGCCATGCGGGAAGAGCAGCGCGCGCGGCTTTCACTGCTGCGTCAACGTCAGCAGCGCTGCCTTGCGCAATCTTGGCCAGCAGTTCGCCATTTGAAGGATCGTTGGAATCAAAATACTCGGCCGGTTGCGGACTCTGCCACTCGCCATTGATGAAGTGGCTGAACTTGCGCTTGTGCGCGTCCAGCCAAGTCAGTGCCTCTTTCGGATCTTCCGGCGCGGGGCCGTACTCCATGCTTACGAATCTCTGTGCAATGCTCATTCGGGTCCTTTTTATGCGATCGGGTGACGATAGTCGGCTGAGTAGCGTCCGGTGGCGAAGTGTTCCAGTTGGCGTTCGATGTCCGCAAGCATGCCGCTGGCGCCGAAGCGGAACAGGTCTGCGTTCAACCATGGCGTGCCGAGTTCTTCTTTCATCATGGCCAGCCACTCGAGCGATTGCTTCGCGGTGCGGATGCCGCCGGCGGGCTTGAATCCGACCATCATGCCAGTGTGGCGGAAGTACTCGCGGATAGCGCGGGCCATGACGATGCCGACAGGAAGCGTGGCGTTCACGGTCTCTTTGCCGGTAGAAGTCTTGATGAAATCAGAGCCGGCCATCATGGCTACCACAGATGCGCGCGCCACATTACGCAGGGTGAGCAGATCGCCTGTGCCAAGGATGGCTTTCATGTGCGCTTTGCCGCAGGCTTCTTTGAACGTTGCAACTTCGTCATAGAGTGCCTGCCATTCGCCGCCGAAGACATGAGCGCGGGTGATGACGATATCGATCTCTTGCGCGCCTGCTTCCACTGAGCGACGGACTTCGCCGACGCGTTCGGCGAGCGGCGAGAGTCCGGCAGGGAAGCCGGTGGAAACTGCTGCGACATTGATTCCCGTACCTTCAAGCGCAGTGACCGCGGTCTCAACAAAGTTGTGATAGACGCAGACGGCTGCGACTTTAATGTCCAATTCTTTTATGCCGAGTTGATCGACAAGATGTTGTTGTAGCGGACGCCGCGCCTTTGCGCAAAGGCGAAGGACGCGCTCGTGGGTGTCGTCACCGGAAAGGGTCGTCAGGTCCATGCAGGTAATGGCGCGCAGCAGCCATGCCGCCTGCCATTCCTTCTTAACGGTGCGGCGCGTGACCAAGCTGGCGGCGCGGCGCTCCACCGCGCTGGTGTTGATCTCTATCTCATCGATCAAATCCAGATTGAGGGGCATGCCCTTGTTGGGGATGAGGGAATTGTTCGTGTGATGGACGCTGGAACTCTCTTTTTGGGGCGGCTTGCTGGCCACACTGAGGGCTTCGTCCCGGGTCGCATTTTGCCTTACGGCCATAGATTCTCCGCAGAGTCGTTGGGGAAAACTCCATCATAACGCCACTTGGCGGCGGCTGGCATCCACAATCTGCGGTTGTGGATAAAGAGCGGCAATGAGGCGTTAAGTTGGTGAAGAAAAAGGGCTGAACACGGGCATTTGACAAAGTTTTTTTCAGGGTGCAAACTAGGCGAATAAAGGCGAACAAAAAGCGAAATATAATCCGTCTTTCAGGCCCCTCTTATGACTTCTGCTGCCCTCCGCTTACAACTGGAAAACCACCTTGCCCTGCGTGTGCCCGCTGCTTTTTCAAGGAAGGTATGTGATGCGCCGGAACTGATGCCGAGCGGCATCTGCGGAGTGGATGAACTGCTCGGTGGAGGCATTCCCCGCGGCGGGTTCACTGAGATCGTTGGTCCTGCGTCGAGTGGCAGGACGGCGCTTACGCTTTCCATCATTGCGCGAGCTTCGCGTGAGAACGCTTGCGCGTGGGTGGATGTTTATGACGCGCTCGATCCTGAATCAGCGGCGGCATGCGGAGTGAACTTAAATAATCTGCTTTGGCTGCGCATGAAGGAAAAGCCAGCGGCAGTGCGCCAAAGTTTTGCGGCACGCAAAGGGGAACAGAAGCCGTGGACACGTTTGGACCAAGCGCTCAAAGCGACCGACCTTTTGTTGCAAGCGGGCGGGTTCTGCGCTGTGGTGCTGGATATGAGTGATGTGCGTCCGCAAGATGCGGTGCGGGTGCCGCTGGCGTCGTGGTACCGCTTTCGCTTGGCGACAGCGCAGGCACGGACGGCGTTGATCTTGCTGGCGCAGACGGGATGCGCGCAGAGTAGCGCGTCATTGGCTTTGCGATGCGCGCATGAAAAATCTGAGGCGTGGTCCGCAGGAGAGCAAGTCGCGTTGTTTGGAAATGCGCGGCACAGTGTGACCGTTGACCGCAAGCGCGGAGAAGAGAACATTTTCGCGCGCAAAAAGGCGCCACAATTCGCGAGCGTGGTGTGGACCGGAGAGACTCTTTGGGCGCAAAACGCGCAGCCCGGGCAAAGCGCGAGGTGACGCCGCTATGTATGTTTGTATCCATGCTCCGGATTTCGCCGCGCAAGCTGCGGTGCGGCTGCGTCCTGAACTGCGACGGCGTCCCATAGCAGTTCTCGATGGCGAACCCCCGCTGGAAAAAGTATTCGCCATCAACTTATTTGCGCGACGCGCAGGGCTAGCCATAGGCATGAGCCGGTTACAAGTGGAATCGTTTGACGGCGTGGCTTCATTGCAGCGGTCAAAGGAACTGGAACAATCGGCGCAATCGGCGATGCTTGATTGCGCTGCGGAATTTTCTCCACGGATGGAGATCATCCAAGCGCAGCAGGCAGAACAATGTGGCGGCACCGCAGTGCTCGATATTGCGGGCAGCGACCGGTTGTTCGGCGCGACCGGAGAGATCGCTGAGACTTTGCGGAAAAAGATCTCTCTTCATGGCTTGCTGGCTCATGTTGCGGCTTCGAACAATCTGTATGCCAGCGTTTGCGCGGCGCGAGGATTATCTGGCACCACTGACATTCCGTTTGGCCAAGAAGCTGCAACGCTTGGTCCTCTGACGCTGGATGTATTGGATCTTTCCGCGGAAGCCGCATCTACGCTGCATCTATGGGGCGTACATACATGCGCATTGCTTGCGGCACTGCCGGAAAAGGAATTGGTCTCGCGTCTGGGGCAAGAAGGCAAGCGCCTTCGCCAACTGGCGCGCGGGGAATATCAACATCTATTGGTCCCGGTGGAAGCGGAATTTGATTCTGCGTTGGTACAGAAGCTTGAACTGGAAGATCCAGTAGAAACTTTGGAGCCGCTGCTTTTTCTTCTCTCGCGAATGTTGAACGGCCTGATGCGCTGTGCTGTCGATCGCGCGCGCGCCATCGCTTCGGTGCAAGTGACATTGCGATTACAGACTGAATTGAATGCATCGCCGCGCAGCCATCAGCGGACAATTCGTCCTGCTCTGCCTACGCAAGATGTCTCTGCACTGCTCAAGTTGCTGCAATTGGATCTGGAGACATATCCGCCGGACGCGGCCATCATCGGACTCGAGTTGCGAGCAATCTCTGCGCGACCACATCGCGCGCAGCACGGAATGTTCATGCCACAGGCACCGGAACCGGGAAGGCTGGAAGTCCTGCTGGCGCGGTTGCGAAAGCTGTTGGGCGAAGACCGCCTCGGTGCGCCACAGTTGTTGGATACACACAAGCCTGACAGTTTTCGCATGGAACAGTATGGAAGCGCGAAGGCGAGCACGGCGACTGAGGCTGCCGGTGCAAAGGCGGTATTACGCATGTGTCGTCCGCCAGTGGCGATCCGCGTGGACACTGCGCAAAACATTCCACAGACAATTTGGTTCGACGGCCAGCGATTTTCCGCCACACGGCATGCCGGTCCGTGGCGCAGGAGCGGTGAGTGGTGGTCGCTGGATAACTGGTGTCGGGAAGAGTGGGATGTGGCGCTTGCCGACCAAAAAGCTGAGATGCTGTGCCGCATAGCGCACGATCCTGCGTCTGGCACATGGTATCTGCAGGGTACATACGACTAGCCATGTATGTAGAACTGCATGCACGTTCAGCGTTCAGTTTTCTTGAAGCCGGCTCTCTGCCTGAGGCGCTGATCAGCCGCGCGGCAGAGATCGGATTGCCGTCTGTCGCGTTGCTGGACCGCAACGGACTTTATGGCGCGCCACGATTTCATACTTCCGCGAAAAAGCTGGGCATTCGGGCTCATATTGGCGCAGAGATCGCAGTGCGTGATGCCGGCACGAGGCTTGTGCCCGCATCATATCTTCCGCATCAGTGGCCAGCGGAGCCGGTGCGTTTTCCATTGTTGGTGAAGGATCGCGCAGGATATCAAAATCTCTGCCGTCTGATCACCCGATTCAAACTGCGTGAAGGGAAGAAGGCCGAAGGTGCGGCACTGCTGGCTGATGTTGAAGACCACAGCGAGGGACTGGTTTGCCTGACGGGCGGCGATGAAGGGCCGGTTGCCGCAGCACTCGCTCACGGCGGGATCGATGCCGCGCGAAAAGAAACGGAGCGGCTGGTGGGCATCTTCGGCCGCGACAACGTTTACGTGGAACTGCAGCGACATTATGATCGCGCGCAGGAGTGGCGCAATCGTGCGGCGGTAGAGATCGCGAGGTCGCTCAGATTGCAGCTATTGGCGACAAATGGTGTATGCCATGCGACGGAATATGACCGTGAAGTGCTGGACGTGCTTACTTGCATCCGGCATGGCAAGACGCTCGACACTGCCGGACGTTTGCTTACGCCGAATGTTGAGCGTCATCTGAGGAGCGCAAGCGAAATGGCAGCGCTTTTCGCTGACTTGCCGGAAGCGATCCACAACACACAGGAGCTAGCGTCTCGTTTGCAGTTTGAGATGACTGATCTCGGGTATAGGTTCCCGGCGTATCCCCTTCCGCCGAATGAGACCATGATGTCTTTTTTACGCAAGCGCACCGCGGAAGGTATTAGCAATCGCTATCTTCCTAAGCGCGATGCGCAACTGTTCGCCAAAGCGCAGAAGCAAGCTGAACGCGAACTTCGCCTCATCGAGCAGCTTGGGCTTGAGGGCTACTTCCTTATTGTTTGGGACATTGTGCAGTACTGCGGACGCCACAACATCCTGGTGCAAGGCCGAGGCTCCGCGGCGAATAGCGTTGTGTGTTATGCGCTGGGGATCACAGCGGTAGATCCCGTCGGCATGGAACTGCTATTCGAGCGGTTTCTTTCTGAAGAGCGCGGTGAGTGGCCGGACATCGACTTGGACCTGCCCAGCGGTGATGACCGAGAGAGCGCGATCCAGTATGTATATAAACGATACGGCGAACTGGGTGCGGCTATGACCGCGAACGTGATCACCTATCGCGGGAAGTCCGCGTCGCGCGAAGCAGGGAAGGCGCTAGGATTTGACCCGGAGACTATCGGGCGGCTGGCCAGCCTGGTGGCCACATGGGAGTGGAGAGGGCCGACGGATACGCTGGAGCACAGCTTTCGCAATGCGGGCTTTGACCTGAAGCATCATCGCATCGCGAAATATCTTGAGATCTGTTTTCGCATGCAAGACCTGCCACGCCATCTGGGACAGCATTCGGGCGGCATGGTGATCTGCCAGGGACAACTCAATTCCGTTGTGCCGCTTGAGCCGGCGTCGATGCCTGGGCGCGTGGTGGTGCAATGGGACAAAGAAGATTGTTCTGATATGAAGCTGATCAAAGTCGATCTGCTCGGCCTGGGGATGATGGCGGTGATGAAAGAGTGCATAGATCTTGTGCCTCGACATTATGGCGAGCTGCTGGATCTGGCGCAGCTTCCGCAAGACCCTGAGGTGTACAAGACACTGCAGCGCGCAGATACGGTGGGAATGTTCCAAGTGGAGAGCCGCGCGCAGATGTCTGCGTTGCCACGCAATCATCCGGAAAAGTTTTATGACATTGTGGTGCAGGTGGCCATCATCCGCCCGGGACCGATCGTGGGCAAAATGATGAATCCGTACATGAAGCGCCGGCAGAAGAAGGAGGCGGTGACGTATCCGCATCCTTTATTAGTGCCGGTTTTGCAGCGGACACTGGGCGTGCCATTGTTTCAAGAGCAGTTGATCCGTATTGCCATGGTCATTGCCAACTTCACTGGCGGCGAAGCGGAAGAGTTGCGCCGCGCCATAGGCATGCGTCGTTCGAAGGAACGCATGAAGCAACTGGAAGGCAAGTTGCGCGATGGCATGATCGCGAATGGTGTGAGCGAAAAGGCGCAGGCAGAGATCCTACAGGCCATTACTTCATTCGCGCTCTATGGATTTCCTGAATCGCATGCGGCAAGCTTTGCGCTTATTGCTTACGCCAGCGCTTACATCAAGCAGCGTTATCTGGCAGCGTTCACGTGCGCGCTTCTAAACAATCAGCCGATGGGATTTTATTCTCCGGCAACACTGGTCAAAGATGCGCAGCGTCACGGACTGAAAGTGCGGCCGATCGATGTTCAGAACTCTGATCACATCTGCACGCTGGAGCCGTTGCGCGAGGATGAACATCGCGAGGGCCGCGATCCTTTTGCGTTGCGGATGGGCCTGGGTTATGTAAGAGGGCTGCGCAAAGAAGTAGGAGAAGCGATCGTTCATGCGCGGCGGTTAGGAGCGTTCAGCACGGTGTATGACCTTGCGCGTCGTGTGCCGGAATTGCGCAAGACTGAGCTGGTGATGCTGGCGCAGGTGGGCGCATTGAACTCGCTGGAAGGCAATGGACATCGGCGAGATGCATTATGGCAGGCGGAACGCGCCGGAAGAATGAGCGGCCCATTATTTCAACCGGTGGGAGATAAGTATGAATCCGCGACGTCGCCTCTTTTTCGCATGACGGATGAAGAGCGGCTGGTTGCAGACTTCAGTGGAACCGGCCTGACTGTAGGCCCGCATCCCATGTGTTATCACCGCGAAGAGATGAAGCGGGAAGGCGTGACGCGGGCATGCGAGTTGCAAGCGGTGCCTAACGGACGATTCACACGTATTGCCGGAAGTGTGATCGCGCGCCAACGCCCAGGAACGGCTAAGGGTTTTGTGTTTTTGAGTATCGAAGACGAGACAGGAATCGCGAACGCGATCATTCTGCCGGCGATCTATGAGAAATTTCGCACACAAGTGCTCTATGGGAAATTCCTGATGGTGGAAGGCGAACTGCAGAACCAAGACAACGTGATCTCGGTCAAAGCTGCTACTGTGAAAGCGTTGCAAGTCAGCGCCGCTCATGCGCCATCACACGATTTTCATTAAGTGATAACGATGTGCTTAGAGATTAACTGCTGAATCGGGCAGAGTTGACCATAATTTCCCGCGACTGTTAGTATCGAAGTGCGGGGTGGAGCAGTCTGGTAGCTCGTTGGGCTCATAACCCAAAGGTCGCTGGTTCAAATCCAGCCCCCGCAACCAATCTTCTCTTCGTTCAAGTCCCCGGCAAATTCAGACAAACACTTAATCCCACCCGTCATCCTACTTACGGATGCCGCAGGCTGCCAAGTCGCCGAAAAGTTCGACACGCGCAAAGAAAATCACCGCGCCGCTAAGGAACTCCGATATTGCTGAACTGTTGGCCCTTCAAGCAGAGACGGCTAAGATGCCGGCGCAAAAGGCACTTCGCCGGGCGTCTAGACGAGCATTGATGTGGCCGGAGGAGGCGGCCGAAATATTGCGCGCGGGACGCTCACTTACCGACCTTGCCGGCGTGGGCCCATACATCGAGCGAGTCATTAAAGATTGGCTCCAAGATCCTCCGGCTGTCCCCATACCGCCGCCGATCCGGCGGAATTTCTTTACCTACGCTGACACGCAAACAATCCTCGGTAAAAAGCCGACTTGGCTTGCCAGTATTAAAGGCGATCTGCAGATGCATACAACGTGGAGTGACGGCGAGGGCAGCATTGCCGAGATGGCCGACGCTGCGGTGGAGCGCGGATATGAGTACATCGCCATCACCGATCATACGAAGGGGCTGAAGATCGCGGGAGGCATCAACGAAGAGCAGGTTCGCGAACAGGCTGAGGAGATCGCAGCCGTCAATCATTCATTACGCAGTGATGGAGAAAACCTGCAGGTATTGCGTTCCGTGGAACTGAATCTGAATCCGCGTGGCGAAGGGGATATGGATGAACAATGTCTGGCTGCATTGGACATTGTGGTGGGATGCTTCCATTCGTCGTTGCGAGGAAAGCAGGACCAGACGGAGCGCTATTTGGCGGGGTTGCGGAATCGGAGCATCAACATCCTTGGGCATCCGCGAGGGCGAATATACAACTTCCGGCTCGGCTTGATCGCCGAGTGGAGAAGAGTGTTTGATCTTGCAGCGGAATTAGATAAAGCTGTGGAGATCGACGGCTATCCCGATCGCCAGGATTTAAGCATTGACCTTGTGCGTCTGGCGAAAAAAAGCGGATGCAAGATATCGCTGAGTACCGATTCGCATGGTCCTTCACAGTTGCGGTTCATCGAGTACTCAGCGGCAATCGCATTAAAGGCCGGGATCCCGCCCGAGCGAATCCTCAATTTTATGAGTCGAGAAGACTTGCTGGATTGGGCATCGAAGCGTCGGGAATAACCGCTACATTTTCAGCACATCATCGTTCGTTGCCAGCATCTTGTAAATAACTGGATTGACGAAAGAGCCGAGCAGCAGACGGGATATCAATCCTGTAACGATCACCAACGCGAAGGGCTTTTGCGTATCCGAGCCGATCCCGGTAGAAAGCGCTGCCGGCAACAGCCCCAAACTCGCGACGAGAGCGGTCATCATGATGGGCCGCAAGCGCAGGATGGAAGCCTCGCGCGTTGCGGTGGCGATATCCATGCCTTGAACGCGCAACTTATTGATGTACGAAACAAGAATCACGCCCGTCTGAACTGAGACGCCTAACAGTGCAAGCAGTCCCAAGCCTGACGAGACGCTGAACGGCGTGTCAGTCAGCTTCAACGCAACGAGCGCTCCCACCGGCCAGGTAAGCAGAACACCCGCGGCGATCGCAATGGGGAACCGTATGTTCCCGTAAAGCGCGAAAAGGATGAAGAAGATCAGCAAGACTGCCAGAGGACCTACGACGGAGAGTTGGGCCTTTGCCTCGAGTAGTTGGCTATATTCTCCGGTCCAATCCAACCAATAACCTTGTGGAAGTTTGACGGTTTTCTTCACGGCTTCCTGTCCGTCATGAACGGCGCGCGCCAAGTCGCGGCCTTCAACGCTGTATTGCACGCCGATATATCGTGAATTATTCTCACGGTAGATAAAGGAAGCACCTACCCCCTGTTGGATGTCCGCCAGTTGGTTGAGGGGAATCTGCTGGCCTGCGGGGGTGCCAATGAATAGATTGCCGATCTCTTGTGCGTTGCTGCGGTATTGGGGCCGCATCCTTACCACCAGATCGAACAGCTTTTCGCCTTGCACGACTTGTGTGACTGCTTGGCCGCCGACGGCGGCCTGGATCACCGCCTCCACGTCGGCAACATTGATGCCGTAACGGGCGATCTTCGCGCGATCCACTTGGATGAGAAGTGTGGGCTGGCCGATCTCTTGGACTGCAGTCAGCTCGGTGAATCCCGGCACTTTTTGTAGCACTTTCTTTATCTGCAGAGCCTTGTCCTGCAAAACATTCAAGTCGCTACCGTATATCTTCACCGCAAGTGCGCTCTTTAACCCGGTCAATGCTTCATCCACCGCGTCCTCCGCGGGTTGCGTATAGTTGAAAATGATGCCTGGAAAAGTAATAAGCTTGCGATTGATGTCTTCGATCAGTTCCTGCTTGTTGCTGATCTTGCCGTCCCATGCTTTGTCGTCATACGGCTTGAGTCCCACATAGAATTCGCAGTTGAAGAACCCGGTTGGATCGGTGCCATCATCGGGGCGCCCGAGTTCGGAGCCCACCACGGTAACCTGCGGATAAGACATCAGAATGTTGCGTATCTGCGGCGCTATCTTGCTGGACTCTTCGAATGAGATAGTGGAAGGCATCGTAGCGCGAACCCATAACGCGCCTTCATCAAGATGTGGCATGAATTCGCCACCGATGAAGGGAACCAGTGCCAGCGAAAGTCCAAAGATAATAATGGAGACGACGAGCGTAGTGCGACCGTG
>JAICWB010000004.1 GCA_025935035.1 Terriglobales bacterium | reverse complement strand
CCTATCGACAAGATCAAGGAACAGGTAGATAAAGAAAAAGAGATGTGCTTCGAAGCGCCGTTCTACACTCTGGGACCGCTGGTCACGGACATCGCGCCGGGCTACGACCACATCACCAGCGCCATTGGGGCTGCGATGATCGGATGGCACGGCGCGGCTATGCTTTGCTATGTCACGCCGAAAGAGCACCTAGGTCTGCCGAACGCGAAGGACGTGAAGGACGGCATCATCGCGTATAAGATCGCTGCTCATGCGGCGGACGTGGCCAGGCATCGTCCGGGAGCGCAAGACCGCGACAACGCCATCAGCTATGCGCGTTATACCTTCGACTGGGAAAAGCAATTCGCGCTTTCGCTTGATCCGGAGACGGCGCGGTCCATGCACGATGAGACGCTGGCGGACGACTACTACAAGGAAGCCAAGTTTTGCTCTATGTGTGGTCCTAAATTCTGCTCGATGAATTACTCATCAAAGGTGGACGAGTACAACAAGCAGGTGCACGGCCTGGTAAAAGTCGATTATACGAACCTGATGGAAAAAGAGCTGGCGGCAAAAAGGTAGGCAGCTTCTCGTCCCAAAAAGCACGCGCCACAACCCGAGATTTACGCTTCTTCACAAACAGACTTCCTGCTTTTTCATCTAACGCCGCAGGAGGTCTTTCATTTACGTGAAGAAACTAACCTTAATACTCTTAGTACTCTCCGCATTTTGTATCGCCAGCGAGGCACAGGAAATCTCCGCGGCATTCGGTGTCAGCGGCATGTGGGCGCCTTCAGCCAACAGCACCAACCTCATCACCAGCAACGGCAACGTCTTCTTTCCGCAATCAGTGGGAACGGGAACATGGCCGGTCGTATCGGGAAGCTTTGTGACGGCAAAGCGCATCGGCATTGAGGGCGAAGTCACATGGCGCGCAAAACAGAATTTTTATGATGGATTCCAGCCCTTCCGTCCGATCTTCTGGGACATCAATGCGCTCTATGCGCCTAAATTGGGTAATCGTGCGACGCTCGAATTATTGGGCGGTATCGGCCAGGAAGACGTTCGCTTCTACACCGGCAACGTCAATTGCTCTTTCTCTGGCTGCACGAACTTTGATAGTGAGAAACATTTGATGGGCGATATTGGCGCCGGCTTGAGGCTGTATGCCACAAAGAACTTTTTTGTACGGCCTGAAGCGCGCGTTTACTTCATGAAAAACAACTTTGACTTCAGCGGCAATCATGCCGTCCGAGCGGGAGTCTCAGTGGGATTCACGTTCTAACCTCTGGCAGTAAAAGGAAAAGCCGCGCTGATATCAGAGCGGCTTTCTTGTTAGTTACGGGGCATTATTGCAGATCGGTGATCTTCTTGCCGTGTTGGGGAACGCGGTTCTGTGCGGTCGCCGTTTTCGATGGATAGTAATGGTGAACTACCACTTCGTCTTCTCCCCGTTCCTGGCTCCGAACGGCACTTCGCTTCGTTTTATTAGCGGGCTGTTTGACTGCCGGGGACGAAGCCGGGGTAGCTACCGGATAGGGTGCGTATTGTCCGGGGCTGAGGATTGGCGGCTTGTCTTGTGAAGTGGCTGCGGGGCTGGCATCGCGATAGGAAGCGATTCCCCATCCGACCAGGCACGCGGCAGCTACGGCCGCAGTCACCGGCCACGCTTGCCGCCACGCCGAGCGACTGCCGCGGTCAATGCGCGTCACCTTGGACCGCGACTTGGCCACGCGGGCTTCCCTGCGCTCTTGCAGACGCAGCGCCAAGTACTGACTGAGCGTCGGAACCTCTATGTTTTTTTTCGCCAGAACGACTTCGGGAACCGCTTCCCGCTCGCGCGCTGCCTCTTCGCGACGCATATTGGCCTCGAGCAAAAGACGCTGCGCTTCAGCTTTGCGTACCACTTCCTCGTCCTGCCGCTGGCGCAGAACATCGGAACGGTGCGCCTCGTCTGCCTGGCGCTGTATTGCTTCGCGCCGTAAAGCTTCCGCGCGCTGCTGTTGCAACTTTTGCTGATAGGCAGCTTCGGCAGCGGCTGTGGCTTCGGCTTCACGCAAAAGCGCTTCCGCCCGGAGGCGCTCTTCTTCTTGCTTACGCACGATCATCTCTCGTTCTTCGCGCTCTCGCTGCCGCGCCGCCTCAAGCTCCCACGCTTGCTGTTGACGACGGAACTCGGCACGCTGCGCTTCAATATCGCGTTGGCGAACCGCTTCCTGCTCCCGCTGAAGGCGCATCTGCTCTGAACGCAGACGCTCGGCTTCTTCGGCGCGCACTCTCGCAACTTCCGCTGCTCGTAAACTTTCTGCCTCTTCCGCCCGACGCCGCTCTTCGGCAGCGATACGCCGGCGTTCCGCCAACTGCGCTGCTTCCGCCGCCTCGCGAGCGGCGATGGTCTCCCGCTCAGGCTTAGGTGTTATTGGAGCCTGTGCAATGGGCGGTTCCTTCGCGGATACTTTCTGCCCCGCAGAAGATGCACTTCTGGTTGGAAAAGACCGGACGGCGCGGGCAATATCTTCTTCAGCCTTGCGTTTGGCGGTGAATTTTCGCCATAACGGCTTGAGAACGAACTCTCGCTCACCGGGAACATAATCCTCGGCGTTGATCGACAGCATCTTGTCAGCATCAAGATCAAATACAACTTCAGCCGCGGGATTCCCTGCCGTACCAGGAGGAACGATCTCTACTTCATAACCTGCTTCATGAAGAGTGCGCGCCGTATACCGGGCAGCGGAAGGGTTGGACGCAATGATTCGTGCGAAAGGCATAGAAATCCTTCTGTTTGGAGAGGGCGCATATATTTAGACGCAAAAAATCGCCCTGAGATGGCAGGATTTTGAGAGAAGTTTTAGCGTACTACTACGGTCTTACGCCATTTCGCGTAGATCCAGATGATGATGCCCAGGGCGCAGGCCTCGAGCGGGCCGGTCTGAGACATCACTCGATGAGCGCTTTCAGTGGCCCATAGATTGTCCATGGGGATATCTTTAGTTGCCAGATAAGTGGCGTAAATGATCCCGCCACCTGCGACGATGCTGCCCAAACGCTCAAGCCAATAGTTACTCATAGTTCATCCCGTGGAGTTGATGCGCGGAATGTATCACATCTTCAGGCTCCGGGCACATTCATCTAACACCTGAGACGCGCGGTCCAGGGCGGCACGCAAAGCAGCGATCTGGGCTTCTGTGCGTTGCTCATCGCGAGAATCTATACCTTCGTTGACTCCGGGAATCACAACTGCCGCGTAACCCGTGTATTCGCCGGGGGCATAGATGGCATGTTTAAACCATGGCCGCTTGGGCAGTCCCTCGGGTATGAGCAGCGCGCGCTCGGCTTCGCGAAGCCCCTTGTTGAGTGTAGCCGTGGATTCCGCGCTCAGATGTGCATCATGCTGAAAAGCGGAGATGGCTTCGCTGGCAGCAGCAAAATGCTTTGCCGATTCGGTGAGAGCGGTGAAGTCAGCTTGGACGTGCGCGCGAGCCGCGGCCATTTTCGCTTTGGCGACGTAATCCTCCACCTCATGCGAATAGAGCGAGTAATCATACGGAAGGAAATCCGCCTGCGCCATGTGTAGCATCTCGACGCCAAAGACGCGGGCCATCTCCTGCTCATAGATAAAATCCGGGTCGCCGAAGCGGGTGAACCACGCGAAGTTATCGAAGACGGAATGATAGACGCCGTAAGCGCCGGAAGAACCTATGTCGGTTGCGGGCACGCCCGCGTGCTGAAAGAACGGAGTGTAATCGGAGCCGCTGCCAAGATCTCCGACAGGCACGTCCGTGGTGGAGACAGTGGGCGGACGCGTCTGCGAACCACCGAGCGTAGCTAGATTACCGGCATCGCCGGATTCATCCTGACGGCGCTTCTTCCATACGTCATAGACCGTGTGCTCACCTGCTGCCGCGGGCACAGCTTTGGTCACGTCACGGATGAATTGCTTAAGGCTCGGCACAGATGATGCGCCGAAATTCGGGCCAGAGACGCCAACGTCCATATTGAAATATGCCGCTGCGTTCGCCAGTTCCTTGCCGTGCTCTTCCACCCATTCGGTGGAACCGATGAGGCCTTCTTCTTCGGCGTCCCAACTACCGAAAACAAGAGTGCGCTTCGGCTTCCATCCGGACTTCAGCAACTCGCCGATCCCATGAACGGTTTCCAGCATCGCAGCGGTGCCGCTGTTGGGATCCACTGCGCCATACACCCAGGCGTCGCGATGATTGCCACCGACGACCCACTCCTCAGGATGCTCAGTACCGGGAACGATCCCGATCACGTCCCAGATGGTGCGATATTGAAAGTCTTGCTTGAGATTCATCTTCACGCGCACAGGACCCGGACCAATGTGATAAGTGAACGGCAATGCTCCTTGCCAGTCGCGTGGCGAATCCGGCCCGCCGAGATTGGCGAGGATAGGTTGGGCATCCGCGTACGAGATAGGCGTTGTGGGGACCGTGCTCAGGCTCTTCACCTGGTTGAGCGGCAGGCGTTGGCTGTCAGGAAGATTAGAGACGGACGCGACACCAGGCGTGGTGGGATCGCCAGGATACATCGATAGATACTGCACGCTACCGCGCTGCACGCCATAATCGGGACGCCACGGGCCTTTCGGATATTTGTCACCCTTGAAGTAGCCGTCATCGATGGGATCCGAGTAGATGAGGACGCCGGCGACCCCATTCTCTTCGGCAAGATAGGACTTCACTCCGCGATAGTTCTGGCCGTATCGCACAATGAGGATCTTGCCTTTGAGATCCACCTTCATGTCTTTCAGCTTCTGAAAATCCTCTTTGGTGCCATAGTTGGCGTAGATCACGTCAGCTTCGGCTTGGCCCGAGGGCGAGTCGCCATTGAAAGGCATGAGCACGCGCGGGTCGTCCTGATACGGATCATTTCCCTTGCCTACGCTTTCGCGCGAGGGTCCGTGCATGACCACGCCTGCAGGCGCGGTTACGTCCACGTGTATTTCCTTTGGCATGCCCATCCATACTTTGTATTCGACGATCTGGGTTTGCAGCCCGGCAGCACGAAATTTTTCCGCGACATATTCGGCAGTCTTCTTGTCTTCAGGAGAACTGGCGACGTGCGGCGCGGAGGTCAGAGTCCGTAAATGTTCGCGTGCAAGCTTCGGGTCCGGCACTGCGATGAATTGCTTGTCGATGGCAGCTTGTTTGCTGAAATCGCGAAAGCCGAACGGCGGCGGGGATGAATCATTCGAAGACTGCGCGGGCGCTGACTGCTGCGAGAACGAGAGCGAACTAAACAACAAGACCGCAAACAACGGGCGGAAGAATGGCAAAGGACGGCTCCTGAAGAGGCTTAGAAAGCCCAAACAGATTACCACCAAGGCAGGAGTCTGAATCTTGTTGCGTGATTTTAGCTAGCCAGCGGCACTGTGGCTGGCGACAATGGCGCCTGGGAGAGTTCGGCTGCTTTCGGCGTGGCTTCGGCGGCTGATGGATCAGCTATCCATTCTTTAATCTGTGGCAAAGCTGCGAGGGCCGCGTCCTGACCAACCTTTACGAGTTCATTAACGTGGGAAAACGCGTCATAGGCGAAGGCGGAAACGTCCGGTTCAAGCACCAGGTCCGAACTGGATTGCCATTGTGCACACATTCGCGAAGAGGCGATAGAAAAGCATTGTCCAATGACATCCATGAAGTGTTTGGGGCCGGTATTCCCCACCCAGTGTGAACTGAAATAAACGGCAATGACTTTCTCAGCGCCCATCTGTTTCAGCGGGACCGCTGGAACAGGATGCGAGAGGAGACCATCCACCATAAGCCGGCCGTCAATCTGGACGGGATGAAACATGCCTGGATAAGCGCAACTGGCGCGTACTGCGTCAATAAGCGGGCCTGACGAGAAAATGACGGGGTCGCCGGTAGTAAATTCGGTGGCGGATACAGCCAACGGCATTCGCAGTTGTTCGAAAGTTTCTGCCTTAAGTACCCGCTTCAGGAAGCTCGCCATCGGGGAACTGTTCCAGAAACCGAGACGGGAGAAACTGAATTTTGCAAAATTGCCGAACTTTAACAGTGAGGCGACTTCGTGAATGTCTTTGCCGGACATGCCGCTGGCATACATGGCACCAATGACTGCGCCGCTGCTGGTGCCGGCGATGAAGTCGATGGGGATCCCCTCGTCTTCAAGGACGCGCAGGACCCCTACGTGGGCCACGCCGCGCGCGAATCCTCCGCCTAACGCGAGGCCGATCTTGGGCCGAACAAAGGGCTTTTCCGGCTGACGGTGCCCTTGCATCATCTCGCGACCGAAGGCGGTCACTGCCCGACGAATCCCTTGCAGCTTCTCCAAGACAAGCCCTCGAGCGCGGGTAGTGCCACGCTCCTGTCAAATAAGATGCAGGTACACTGCCGGTCTGCTGCTCGTCAAAACGGGATTTAAGAGGGTGGTTCGACTGTGGGCCGGTTAATCAGGTAATACCACAGGGCAAAAAGAACGGTTACGGCGATTGCAAAAACTACGACATACCAGGCTTTGCGGGCTACACGGCTGCTGCGCTTGACCTTCCGCTTGCGTCTGCGGTGGCGGTCGGGCCCTGGACCCGCGGGCGCCGGATTGCCGTTACTTCCCTGCTCCATTAGCGAATTCTCGTTGTCCGCCATTGGGGTCTCGCTTAGCGACGATAGACGGCCAGTCCAGTTGCCGTCTGTACGATCGCTTCGAGAGTCCGGCGTGCTGCATTCTTGCCGGCGCTACCAGGAATGAACAGGATGTCTTCGTTCTGGAGAGCGAAATCGGTATTCCCTTTGCCTTCCATCATTTCTTTTAGGGGCACAGGGATGTCTTGCAGCTTGCCATCCGCAGCTTTGCGGATGATCTTCACACCTTTATATGAGTACGACCGGCTCAAACCTTCAGCCAATGCGATCGCCTGCAACACAGACAAGCTCTCATTGTTGTCCATCACGAACCCGCCCGGTTTATTCACCTCTCCCGCAACATATACGACACCTGCTTTAGAAACCATGACCGTGTCGCCCGGCAGAACTTCCACGTTGCTCTTGGCCGCCTGCATTGGGTCATTCGACATAGTTATGATCTGCGGGTGATCGGGGTCGGTGCGATGAGTGATGGTGACCGTCCTACCGGCTTTGGGCGTAGTACCGCCGGCGTAAGAGATCGCGTCAAATAGGCGGCGAGTGCCAAGCAAAGGATAGATGCCCGGCCTGGTGACTTCGCCCAGCACCGATATTCCTTGAGTAACATATTCCTTTACGAAGATGGAGACATGTGGATCGCGAAGAAAGCCCCCGTCTTTGAGTTTCTGCTCGATCAACTTCTCGCCTTCTTCACTGGTTAGACCCTCAAGATGAACACTGCCGACCAGAGGAAGAGATACGTCGCCGCGAGAACTTACGCGGACGGAATCAGTCAACTCCGGCACGCCATAAACCTTCACATCGAGAAGATCTCCACCCCCAATCTTGAGGGAGCGCTTGTCTTCTAACGCGGTCGGCGACGTCGGCTGAGTCTCCTGAGAAGCAGGGTTGGCGGTGGATTGAGCCGGTACCGCGGCATTCGGCGTGACTGGAGTCTGGGCATGCACCAGCATGCCGAATCCCAGGAGGCATGACGCGGCGGTCGCGACAAAGTGGAAAATAGAAAAGATCGTCAAAAGACGTGATGAAAACTTCATGATTGCGCCAACCTCAGCACAGAATCTTATCGGGAAAGCACAAGTCTAGCACCGTTATGCGCTGATTCTAAGCGGTGAATCGCGAAAGTAAACCAAAGTCATCAGGCACCAGATAGATGTAATTCCTTATCCCGGAGTGATTCCATAGGCCGGAGCTTAAGAACGGCCGTGCCCTTAGCGTCATGAGAAAACGGCGCTTCCCTTGCCCGCATCCATTCAGTCAGGGCAAATAAAATGACGCAACAGATCAAGAGACAAAAAGAAGTGGTGATGATAACCGGAGCGTCGGCCGGCGTGGGACGGGCGACAGTTAGAGAGTTTGCGAAACGCGGCGCCCGCATCGGGCTGATAGCCAGGGGAAAAGACGGACTGGAAGCGGCGCAACGCGAGGTGGAAGAAGCCGGCGGCGAAGCTATCGTGCTGGTGGTGGACGTGGCCGATGCGCAGCAAGTTGAGAACGCCGCTGCCATGGTGGAGACCCGGTTCGGCCCCATAGACATCTGGGTGAACAACGCCATGGCTTCTGTCTTCTCGCCGATCAAGGAGATGACGGCAGAAGAATTCAAGCGCGTGACTGACGTGACTTATCTTGGTTACGTTTACGGAAGCCTCGCAGCGCTCAAAAGGATGCTTCCGCGCGATCACGGCACCATCGTGCATGTTGGTTCCGCGCTCGCGTACCGTAGCATCCCATTGCAAGCAGCATACTGCGCCGCCAAGCATGCCATCTTAGGTTTTCACGCTTCGCTGCGGAGTGAGCTACTGCACGACGGCAGCAAAGTGCACACCACAATGGTGCAGATGCCGGCGCTGAATACTCCACAGTTCGGATGGGTAAAGAGCCGATTGCCGCACAAGGCGCAACCCGTCCCGCCGATCTACCAACCTGAAGTGGCTGCGCGCGCCATCTACTACGCCGCGCACCATCCGAAGCGGCGCGAGTACTACGCGGCCTGGTCGGCGGTGAAAGCAATTTTTGGGAACAAGCTGGTACCGTCATTCGCTGACCATTACCTGGCGCGCAACGGATACGAATCCCAACAACATGATGGCCCGGAAGATCCGAACCGCCCTAACAATCTTTGGGAGCCTCTGCCGGGCGACCACGGCGCTCACGGAGCGTTTGATAACCGAGCGAGTTACACCAGCCGCGAACTCTGGGCAGAGACACACGTGCCGGTGCTGGCAGCCGCTGCGGTAGGCATTGTCGGGACGGCGCTCGCGCTTTGGCATGGCACACGCGAGCGAAAGGCAGCGGACGGCGCCCCCCGGCTGAAGGCTGCTTAGGCTTCCATATGATGCTCCAGCAAACATTGTCAGGTGAAGGCGGCATCTAGCTTTAATAGGCTGAGGAGAAAATCACATGAAGTTCTTAATAGGTTTGTCGATAGGGATCGGACTAGGAATCATTTTCGCGCCCGCCGAAGGCAGTGAGATGCGGCGTAGGTTGGCTGAAGGAATCAATGAGCTATCAGATCTGCCGCGCAAAAAAGCCATGGAGTTTGCTGAGATGAGTCAAGAGAAGGCCGGACAGATCGGTGCGGACATCGGACGTAAGGCCGCTGAAGCAGCGGTGGGCGCCGTGAAAGAAGAGATGCTCGGCGACGATAAGCGTAAAGCCGTCTAGTAGCGAAACCGCCTTGAGAACGATTGCCGGTGGCCGAGGAACGACACCGGCATTCTGATGCCATGCTTCGTGTCAGCATTATCTTGCACGATAGCTGGCTGCTAAATCCAACTCGCACTTGCGCCTGAGCTAATAGAAATCACTTATTCGCCTCGGGTCCGCACCTTGTCACTCACATTTGCTTGAGGAACAGAGATATACTGCGCAGAAGCCAGTATGTCTGACCAGCCTAAGGACCCATCGCACGAACAAGAAACGTTCGTCCCTACCGGGACAAGTGCGGGCGCGGGTGCTCCTCCAGCCAGGTCGGGCATGGCCAGCGACTCCGGTTTTCCGAGCGACTTTCCCCGATTACAAAAAGGGCGCGTGATAGCCAACCGCTACGAGATCCTTGAGCTTCTCGGGCAGGGTGGCATGGGCGCGGTCTACAAGGCGCAAGACCGTGAACTAGGTCGTCCAGTAGCGATCAAAACCATTCGGACTGATCTCGCCGATAACCCTCTGGTATTGCAGCGATTCAAGCAAGAGATCATTGTTGCACGACAGGTCACTCACAAGAACGTGATCCGTATCTATGACCTGTGTGAAGATGCCGGGCTACGGTTCATCACCATGGAGTACATCGAAGGTGAGGACCTGAACAAATACGTCAAGCGCTGCGGCAAGCTTCCCATTCATGAAGCTGTTGAGATCATGCTGCAGACGAGCAGGGCTTTGGAAGCGGCGCACGGCGAAGGCGTGGTCCATCGCGACTTGAAGCCGCAAAATATCATCCGGCAGAACAACGGACGCGTGCTGGTCATGGACTTTGGTCTTGCGCACTCGACTGAGACGGAGAGCCTCACCGTTGCGGGAACGCTGCTAGGAACGCTGCAGTACATGTCTCCCGAACAGGCGAATGGCAGAGAGCTGGACCCTCGTTCAGACCTGTTCACATTGGGCATCATTTTTTATGAGTTGCTCACCAATAAGGCTCCTTACCAGGCAGAGAGCGCTGTAGCCAGTCTGGTGAAGCGAAGCCAACAGCGTGCCATCCCCCCGATAGATGTCGATCCCACCATTCCTCCGGTGCTCAGCGATATTGTTCGCAAGTGTCTCGAGCCTCTGCCGGCCGACCGCTATCAAAGCGCGTCAGAGATAGTGCGCGATCTTGAAGCTTGGCGAGGCGGAGCTTCAACTGCCGTGCAACTTCCGTCCAGTGCGGCAGCGCGCCTTAAGGCGGCTTCGCTTAAACCAACATCGCGGCGGAAGACCGCGATCGCGGGCGGTGTTTTGGCGGTCGCTGTGCTCGTCGCTTTGGGATGGATGTGGAAGAAGCACTCCGCTCCTGTTGCACCCGTCAAACCTATAACTATCTTGATCGCGGACTTCAACAACCAGACTTCCGATTCCGTTTTCGAAGGCACATTGGAACCTGCGTTGAGCGTGGCCATGGAAGGCGCTTCATTCATCTCTTCCTACAGCCGGACGCAAGCGCACAAGATCGGCGCACAGTTGCGTCCCGGAAGCAGCACCATCGACGAATCATTAGGGCAACTCATTGCCGCGCGCGAAGGCATCAATCTTGTGCTTAGCGGATCGATCGAGTCCTTCGGCGGCCAGTACACGTTGAAGGTGAAGGCGGTTGATGCGACTGACGGGCATGAGATCGCGACCGAAACTGCTCAGGTCTCTGACAAGGGCGGCGTACTGCCCGCCGTAACCGGCATCGCGAACAAGCTGCGTACCGACTTGGGCGATCAGCACATAAATAGGTCCTTGGAGAAGGAAACCTATACGGCGTCATCGCTCGAAGCAGCACACGAATATGCGCAGGGGCAACTCGCAGCGCAGCAATCGGGCAAGTACGATGACGCCATTGACCATTATCAGAAGGCCATCAAACTCGACCCCAGCATGGGGCGCGCGTACGCCGGCCTGGCCGTTGTCTACCAGAACGAGGGAAAGCGCGACCTCGCCGAAGAAAACTATAAGCTCGCGTTGCAGCGCATGGACCGCATGACCGACCGCGAAAAATATCGAACGCGCGGCGGTTACTACCTCACTGCCCGCAAACCGCAACGGGCATTTGAAGAGATGACCGCGCTCGTCAAGGCGTATCCCTCAGACTCGGTAGGCATCGCCAACCTGGCACTTGCGTACTTTTACCGCCGTGACATGAATGCTGCGCTCGAGTACGGCCGTAAGGCGATCGAGATCTTTCCCAAGAATGTTCCGCAGCGAAACAACGTGGGGCTTTATGCCATGTATGCGGGCCAGTTCGAGGACGCCATCCACGAGCAGCAAGCGGTGTTGGACCTGAATCCTACCTATCCCACCGCTTTTGTGGGTATGGGGCTGTCTCAACTCGCATTGGACCAGCCTGATGCGGCGGCGGACACATTCAAGAAATTGGCAGCGCTCGATGCCAGGAGCGCTTCGATCGCGCGCCTCGCACTAGCGGATGTAGCGCTATACCAAGGCCACACGACCCAAGCAATCGCGACACTCACGCCGGCGATAGCCACAGACATTTCCTCTGGGGACAAAGGGGCCGCCGCATTGAAACACATAGCCATGGGCGATGCACTGCTTTCGCTTGGAAAATCGCCGCAAGCAGCCAGCGAAGCTCAGGCGGCAATGTCATTAAGCAGCGATGATGCTGTGATCATCTCAGCGGCGCGGATTTTTGTGGCTTCGGGAAAGATCGATGATGCCGGAAAGATCGCGAAAACACTTTCCGTAAGGCTAGAAGCCGATCCGCAGGCTTACGCCAAGATCATCGAAGGTGAGATTTTGCTCAAGACCGGCAAAATCCCGGACGCGGTTCGCGCCTTTCAAGATGCTCAAAAGATAAGTGACACATGGCTCGGACACTTCGATCTGGGACGCGCCTACGTAGAAGCCAAAGCCTACACCGAAGCTGACTCGCAGTTCGAGACCTGCGTCAAGCGCCGCGGCGAAGTCACAGCTTTATTCCTCGACGAGTCGCCGACTTTCCATCTTTATCCACCGGTACTCTACTATCGGGGACGCGCGCAAGAAGGGCTGGGTAGCCCAAGCGCGGCGCAGTCCTATAAAGCCTTTCTGGCGATAAAAGAAAAGGGCGACCCCGATCCGATGATCCAGGATGCGCGCAAGCGCGCCACTCCCTAGAAAAACAAAGCCCCAGACCGCCTAATGCGCTCTCTTTAACGGCAGATCACGGAATCACAACATTGTTGTATGACACCGTCCCACTGAATGACGCGCCGCCCGCCACAATCACGTTGAAACTGTCACCCGCATTCAAAGCGTATGTATTGCTTGGATAGTAAGAGAGTGAGTAGTCCGATCCTAGCTGGTAAGTGATCGAAGTGTCAGTGTAGTTGACTATGACAAGGCCGATGAAGTCTCGCTGTTGCGCATTATTCGGCAGACCTCGCCCGGCGCTAAAGGCCTGCGGATTATTGGAAAAGTCCTCGATATAAAGCGCATCGCCGTAATCAGAGCCGGTAAATCCTTGGAAACCCACGGTCGTTGCCGCTGGGGCAGTCCCGAATCCTGTTCCGGAGATAGTGATTGTTGGGTTCGCAGCTGTGCCGCTGAACGCTACTCCGGTTATGACGGCGGAGGTCGTGGAATCGACAAACCCAACATCGGGCATCACATCCTGCAATCCCGAAAACGCTCCGTTTCCGATGCTGCTATCAGTCGTTACCTTGAAGTTCCACGGGCCGCTGCCGGCAGGTCCGGAAGTGGTTGCAGAGGCAGTGTTGGTCAGCATTGAGAGAGGGAACGTAACGTCCATCCCATCTCTTGCCAGAGTTACCGGCGCGGTGCCCAGTTCCTGGTATTGATTACAACCGCCAGTCGCCTTGTAGATGTGCGCGGTGTTGTTGCCAAAATTGGATTGCATAATGACCAGATAATCGATCCCCAACACGCTGGCATCGTTTTGACAACCGGCGTCTGAACCTGGACTTCCCGTTGCAGTCCTCTGGTCGGTATCCAGCAAGAAATCGGCTTCCGTGGTGGCCGCGCTGAAAGTGCCGGGAGCATAGCGGACAGACAACAAGACCTTTCCGTCGGGAGTCGTATTGACGCTTGCTGAGGTCAGGTCCGCTGCAGAGCTATCTCCTGTGGGGTCTGTCGCGCGGCCCACAAAGGGAGTGACGGCAATGGTCTCATCAAACGGTGCAGACGTCGCCGGCGTAAGGTTTTGACCACTCGCAATAAGGGTATAACCAGTTCCCGGTTGATCGATCGCGAGGTTAGGGAACGTGGCGATACCTGTGGCGTCCGTCAGTGCTGAAGCTGTGCCGGATAACACACCACCTCCAGGGTTAGAACCTGCATTCCCCAACGCGAGATTCACAGGAAACGACGCAATTGCTGCGCCGGCGTTGTCAAGCAAACGCACCTGAACGGCTGGCGAGATAGCTTGGCCAACTGTCGCTGCTGAAGGCTGAGTCACGAAAGACAAGTTGCCCAGGTTATTCATCACCACTGTGAATTGCTTGCTGGTGGTTGCTGCTGAAGCGTCAGTAACCTGCACGGTGAAGTTATAGGTCCCCGGAGCGTTTGAACCAGGAGCGGCATTAGCGATGAACTCTGTCGCAGAACTTCGGCCCGGCGTGAGGATGAATCCTTTCGGCATGAAGCCGGAGACGATAGACCAGCTATACGGTGCCGTGCCTCCGACCACTGACAGAGGTGTTGAATATTGTTGTCCCGCAGTCGCGGTGGGTAACGACGAGGAAGTAGTGATGAAGAAAGGCGCCGCTACCGGAGGCGTGTTCGTGGGATCGTTGGTATTCGGCGCCTGGGCCACCACTACCGGAGCGATCTGCCCGACGATCTGAGACATCTGCTCCAACGTCACATTGATGCCGCGGATCGTGATCAACGCGCTCTCGCCGGGTGCAAGCGCCACGGTCGGATTGCTGATATTCGGGTTTGTGATCAGCGGGTCACTCAGATTCGTTGGCGGCAACACAACCGCACTGTTCACGTTGTCCAACAAGATGTTGTTCTGCTGATCGGCGAGTTGGCAGTTTACCGATGTTGGATTGCTATACGGCTTGCTGATAATGACCTGCAATGGAGCGCTGGGAGCATCGCCTACCAGCTTCACGGTATAAGAGCTGCTGGTGTTGCCATGATTGGTGATGGTGTATGTGGCGTCGGACACCGGAGCGTTCGAGACGTTCGGATTCGACACGTTCGGGTTCGAAACATTGGGATTGGAAACGTTCGGGTTCGAGACGTTAGGATTCGACACGTTCGGGTTCGAAACGTTTGCATTCGCTAAAGGCTGATTGGAAACGTTCGGATTGGAGACGTTCGGGTTCGAAACGTTTGGGTTCGATACGTTGGGATTCGACACGTTCGGGTTCGAGACGTTTGGATTCGATACGTTGGGATTCGACACGTTAGGATTCGAAACGTTCGGATTGTAGATCTCCGCCGTCGAGATCCCGACGTCTCCTCCGCCATCCGGGTCGGTAAGCGAACTCACCGTTGGATCTGAATTCAATGTCACGAAGCTGGTCAATCCGCCTGCCGTCAAGCTTCCGCCAGGAGCGGTTATCTCCGCGACGTTAACGCTGATGGAAGCAGTCGGCGTAGGTGAAAGGGCGTAAATGCCGCGTGCGACGCCCGAATGTGCTGCGATGGATACGTCAAGCGTCGTCAACGGCGCAGGAAGTGGATTGGGCACCGGGTTTAATATCGGCAGTAACGTGGCGATGCCACCCGCCGGCTGGTTGCCGATGGTGATCCGGAAGCTCTTATCGAAGTTGGTCGCGTTCTGCACCGTGAGCACAAACTCGCGCGGTACCGTGGCGCTCAACGGTTTGGTATTTTGCAGTGCAGCTACTCCCAAGCCTTCCGTGATGACGCTGCTGTAAATGTTCTGATCACGCATGCCTTCCTGGCCGATCTGGCAAGCTGGTACAGTCTTGGTGGGATCCAAGACGCTCTGTCCACCGCCGAGCCCCGCGGGGGTGTAATTTTGCCAGTTGCCATCGAGCGGAGGACGCACGTCCTGGTTGCTGGTGTAGGAAGCGATGAAGCGTGGCGCCTTGGTCAAAGCAGTGTTGAACTTCCACCCAGTAGGCGTGTTGACCATGCTTAGGCCGGCAATATCAATGTAGTCGCCGATGAACGGCACCGTGCCCTGCTCGAACAAGGGCAAATTCGGCGGATTGATCTGAAGCTGCTGAAGGTTGTTGACGGTACCGCTTTCGTCGCCGCGCATACCAAACTTGTATTGCGAAACGCGTGCCGATGTGAATGACGGATTACTGCCAGGCAGTGCCTCGGCGACTCTCGTTTCCGTAGTGTGGCGCATCTGCGTCAAGTTGAGATCGGAAACGAACGGTGTGAACACCTGCGTGGGATCCACAGCAAGCTCTCCACGCTTGTCCCGCTTCTCTGTGTAGAACCTTCCATCGAGTGCCGGCGAAAAGGGTGAGTTCGGCGTGAACAGACCCACGGTGTGGTCGAAGCGCTCATCGTAATAGATCAGCATGAGCCTGCCGTCACTGAACGTGAGGCTTGGCATGAATTGGTGCCCTCGGCTGAAGAGCACGCCAGCATCGTCACTCAGATTGGCGTTATCGACTGCAGCCGGCGTGGTCCAATTCACAAAATCTGCTGACGACGTCATCATGATTCGGGCATCGCCGTTCGGTGGCGTCCTTTGTGACCATGCCACATACACGCGGCCGCTGGCATCGACGGCCATCGTCGGAAACGCGCTGGAGCGGAAGGAAGTCGCGGTCGTGCCTTGATCGAAGAAGCTTTCCGCTGTCGGGGTGCTCGCATTGTAAGAAGGCAGGGACTTCAGCGTCAGCGCCTTTGTGAAGGTGGCGCCACCGTCTGTTGAACGCACTATATTAATGGTGTTCGGCGAACTCGCCGCCGCGAACCCGCGCCAAGCCACATAGACATAGCCGGTAGAAGGATCGATGGCAACATTGGCCCCCTGATTGACAGGCAGCCCTTCGCTAAGTTTGGTTGGTGTGCTCCATGTAGCTCCGCAATCGGTGGAGCGGGTCAGGTAAAGCTTGGTTCGGATATTTACGTCGTTGCCCACCAGAATCGTGTAGGCAAGATAAGCGTTTCCTGTGGGGACTGTCTGGCTCACCACGGTCCCATTCGCCTGCGGCACTTGCATGGTGCAGGTTGCGCTCGAGCGCGGTACATCCACTGCCAACCACGGCTTATCCAGGAACTGCCCGGCATTGCCTTTATCAATGATTGACGCACTGACATAGCGGATTGAATCCTGGTTCTTGGTGGGGTCGCCATTCTCCTTATTATTCAGGTCCATCCAGCGTGAAATGAAAACGACGCCCGAATTCGTGCCGCGATTGAAAGCGATGCCGCTGTAATAAAACAAGCCGTTCGTGCCGGCGCGAACCACCGCGTCCGCTGCCGTGCTGAATCCCTTCAGCGGAGAAGAAAGCCCCTGCGGAGAGCTATCCTGCGGATACCCAGGGATCAGAGTGCTACGCCAAGTCTGGCCGCCGTCAAAAGACTTGAAAACTCCCAGCCAGGCGTCACCCGTGACTTCAACACCACCCGACACCGTGTCCGATGCAGGCAGATCCACCGTTCGATAATCGTTCGCGCCCGCCAGGATATGCTGCGGATTACGCGTAGATATCGCTATGGAAGGTTCGTTCTGCCGCTGCAGGAACGGGTCACCACCTGGCCACTCCCGTCCGGAGACCATGTTGGTGTTCTGGCCGGGAGTCTGAGAAAAAACCGTGGTAGCAACAAAAACGAGGGCGACTAGCCAGGAGAGGCGAAGCGTCAGCATATGAACTTCCTAGTGCGGCGAAAGTTGGGGTCTTAGCCGTGGAGTGAGATAGGGGGAGGAGCTAGCGAAGTATGCCCCGAATCACCCCCCAAGGTCAAGGTTTTCAGGCGTTTCTAGCGCAAAAAAGTTGTTTCCTGCGCACGCTGGTTCGGAGATACAAAAGATATTTCACGCTGCTGATTGCTCGCGAGTGCGATCCGGAAGCCTTCGCCAAATCGCCTCCTTTTCTGACCTTAATTCTGCGGGCTGTAGCCGTAATACTGTAGCGGTCGTCGTCTCTACCAAACCTTTGGCACGACACCCGGCTGAAGTTGACCGATCGTCAAAAGGCGATCGCGTTGGTGTAGATCGCCATGCCCGCGATCGAGTCCACGCCCATCGCGTCGAGCTGTGCGATCTGATGCGCCGAGTTGATGCCGCCGCCCACGATGAGCTGTTTCTTGGTGGCAACGCGGAGAGTTTGAGCCTCTTCGATCGGGAACCCTTTTAGCAAGCCTTCGTTGTTCACATTCGTATATAAGAAAGCGGAGCAAAAGTTATCCAGCTTGTGAACAGCCTCACGCGAGGTGATGCTGACGGTTTCTTTCCATCCCCGAATCGCCAGAGCGCCGTTCTTGGAATCGACCGCAAAGGCCAGGCGTTCGGTGCCAAACGCCAGTGCGAGAGATTGAGCGAAGTCCGTGTCTATGCCGCCATTGGCTACGAGAGCAGAACCAACGACTACCCGCTTGGCGCCGATGGCGAGAAGATCTTTCGCGTCTGCCAGGCTGCGGACGCCTCCCCCTACCTGACAAGGCAACCGGTTTAGAAGTCGCGCTATGAACGCGCGGTTCGAGCCATGGCCCATTGCGGCGTCGAGGTCGACCACGTGGATCAATGGATATTTTTCAAAGCGGCAAAGCCAGGGTTCAGGATCATCCAGTTCAATGGCCTTCTTCTCGCCTCGAATCAGTTGCACTACCTTTCCTTTCATGACATCGATGCACGGGATCAGCATGGCAGCCTCACTGGAATGCCTGCGTTGCGCATGGCAAGCTTGATGTTTGCGATAGTGTGGGTGCCAAAGTGGAGGATTGATGCCGCAAGGGCCGCGTCAGCCCGTCCTTTCTCAAACACCTCGACGAAGTGACGTTCGTTCCCGGCGCCGCCGGAAGCGATAACGGGGACCTGGACCGATTCAGCCACCGCGCTGGTCAGCGCGCAGTCAAATCCTGCCTGAGTGCCGTCGTTGCGCATCGAGGTGAGAAGTATTTCGCCGGCACCTCTTGTTTCCGCTTCGCGAGCCCAATCGACGACGCGCCTTCCGGTCGCATTGCGCCCACCGGCGGTGACGACCTCGTCTATGCCCTGCTCATTGCATTTGGCATCGATGGCGACCATAACCGCCTGTGAACCGAAACGGCTGCCGATCTCCGCGATCAGATCCGGGCGAGTCACGGCAGCCGAGTTAATACTGATTTTGTCAGCGCCGCAGTCAAACACTCGCGCAGCATCGTCAACAGTCTGAATCCCGCCGCCGACGGTCAGTGGAACAAAAAGATTCTGCGCTGTCCGGCGCACGGTGTCGAGTAATGTCTTGCGGGCCTCATGCGTAGCCGTGATATCAAGCAAAACGATCTCGTCCGCGCCGGCGGCGGCATGCGTGATGGCTAGTTCGGCGGGATCGCCGGCATCGCGCAAATCGAGAAATTGCACGCCTTTGACCACGCGGCCGTTCTGGCAATCCAGGCAAGCGATCACTCGTTTCGTCAACATGGCAATTCCACGAAATTGCGCAGAATGCGCAGGCCGGCATCCCCGGACTTTTCCGGATGGAACTGCACCCCAAATAGGTTGCCGCGTTCCACGATGGAAGCAAAGTCTCCATCATAGGTTGTAGTTGAGACACAATCTGCGCCAATAGGAGCGCGATAAGAATGAGTGAAGTAGGCGAAAACTTGGTCGCTAAGCCCGGCGAGCAACCGCGATCTTCCGCGCGGGCTTAGCGTATTCCAACCGACATGCGGCGACTTCACGGCGGAAGAAAACCGGGAGCATTGGCCGGCAAACAAACCAAGGCCTCTCACCTGCGGCGCTTCACTGCTGCCGGCAAACATCCACTGCATCCCGACACATATCCCGAGGAACGGTTTCCCAGCTGAGATGCTTTCTTCGATCGCCGGTCTAAGCCCCAGTTCGTCGAGGGCCTGCGTTGCCGAAAAATGCCCGACGCCGGGCAGAACCAGCTTGTTAGCGGACCGCGCTTCCGCAGGACCAGATGTGACGAGACATTCCGCTCCCAGATGATCGAAGGCTTTTTTTACTGAGGCCAGATTCCCGGCACGGTAATCGATTATTGCGATCACAGCAGCCCTTTCGTACTGGGAAGCATTTTGGCGAGACGTTTATCTTTCGAGCACGCCACGCGCAACGCGCGCGCAAACGCTTTGAATAACGCCTCGATCTTGTGATGGTTGGAACGGCCATAGAGCGTCTTGATGTGGACATTGGCGCGCGCACCGCGAGCGAAGCCTTCGAAGAAATCAACTACGAGCTCCGATTGCAGGTCGCCGACGTAATGCGCTTTTACCTTTGTCTCAATGACGGCCTGCGCGCGTCCGCTTAAATCGATAGCTGCCATGCCCAGCGTCTCATCCATGGGCATCAGGAAATAGCCCGCCCGCAAGATCCCGCGCTTGTCTCCAAGAGAGCGGCTCAATGCTTCCCCGAGCGCTATGCCGACGTCCTCGACGGTGTGGTGCTGATCTACGTCGAGGTCACCTTTGCACTTTAGCGTGAGATTAAAAGCGCCATGACGCGCGAAAAGCTCCAGCATGTGATCAAGAAAACGAATGCCTGTGGAAACTTTATAAACGC
This sequence comes from Terriglobales bacterium, assembly GCA_025935035.1. Classification (GTDB taxonomy): domain Bacteria; phylum Acidobacteriota; class Terriglobia; order Terriglobales; family Acidobacteriaceae; genus JAICLA01. The sequence goes on along the minus strand of JAICWB010000004.1, from coordinate 12,608 downwards.
CTTTGCCCTCAATGGTGAGATTCAGCATGATCTCAGTCTCATTGGTCTTGCGCCTGATCGTGGCTTTTCTCATCGCGATGCCCCAGCGCGAAGCGGGCCGGATATCTGCAACGTAGAGCAGACGTCGCGAAACGCGGATAGAAGCGTTTCCATTTGCTCGGTGGTGCCTATCGTGATGCGCACGCAGCCACTGCACCCAGGATCGGAATCGCGGTCGCGTACCAGAACACCGCGTTCGCGCATCGCGGTCACAAATTCCTTGTGCGCCTCTCCGATGCGACACAGTACGAAGTTCGCGCAACTCGGCCAGAACGGGATCCCAAGTGATTCGAATTCCTTTTCAAGCAGCGCCCGTCCGCCGAGAATCTGTTGGACGTAATCGGCGACGTAGTCTTTATCATCTAGGGCGCTTTCCAGGCAGGCGAGCGAAACACCGTTCACGTTGTAAGGCGAAGCAACTTTGCGCACCATCTTCAACGTCGTTGCGTCCGCCGCGAGAAAGCCTGTGCGGAAAGCCGCCAGTCCATATGCTTTTGAGAAAGTCCGCGCGATAAACAAGTTTGCGTTTTGTTCGATCTCGGGCAAGAACGTTTCTCCGTGAAAATCAAAGTAGGCTTCGTCAAGCAAGACGGCTGCTTGCGGCGCGGCAACAAGGATGGCGAGCAAGTCATCCAGCTTGATCACTCCGCCTGTAGGATTATTCGGGCTGGCGAAAGCAATGAATTTAGTACTTGGCGTTATCGCTGCCAGAACCGCGGCAATAGGAAAACTGAAGTCGCCTGCATTTGCCTGCACAAATATGACCCTTGAGCCGGTCTGCTGCACGAAAACCTCGTACATGCCGAACGTCGGAACCACCACAATGGCTTCGTCATCTGGTTCCAGATATGTTTCAGAAAGAAGGTGGATAGCTTCATCAACCCCGTTCGTTAGCAAGACTTGTTCCGGCGTGAGTCCGAGCTTTGCCGCGACCATAGCTTCAACCGGCGCGCGTTCGGGATAACGCGCGAGGTCATCGGCGTTGATGTTCCGCAAACGAGCCAAACCCTTCGGTGAACACCCGCTGGTGTTCTCATTGAAATCGAGCCGCAGTCCTTGTCGGCCGGCGAGCGGTGGATGGTACTCCTTCATCGCGATCACGGCATCTCTCGCTTTAAGCACGCCCGCCTCCCATGCGCACCTGTACGGCCTCGGCGTGTGCCCTCAAGCCTTCTGCTTCCGCCAACTTTGCGATCGAGGGCCCAAGTTTAGTTAAGCCCGCTCGTGACACCTGCTGGAAGGTGATGACTTTCAAGAAATCATTCACGCTCAAGCCGCCCCGGGCGCGGGCCAGCGCTCCGGTGGGAAGAACGTGATTCGGCCCGGACGCGTAGTCACCCGCCGCCTGTGTGGAGTAGTCGCCGATAAAAAGTGAGCCCGCATTGCGCACATTTTTTGCGTCTGCGACATCCACCGTGAGGTGCTCGCTGGCTATGGCATTCGCGATATCCATCGCTTCCGCGCGGGAGCGCGTGACCACGACGTAGCCGTTCTTCAGAGCACTTTTCGCCACCGCATTGCCTGCAGACAATCGGCGTATTTCACCGCCGACAGCCTCCGCGAGAGAAGAGGAGGAGGTGACAAAGCACACGCTGGTTTCTACGTCATGCTCGGCCTGCGCGACCAGGTCAGCCGCAATAAATCGTGGATTTCCGGTGTGACTCACAATGAGCGCCTCAGTGGGCCCTGCGAGCATATCGATGGGGCAACCGCAAAGCTCCTTGGCGGCAGTAACGTAAGAGTTCCCCGGGCCTACGATCTTCTGCACCCGGCTGATGGTTTTTGTTCCATAGGCGAGTGCAGCAATCGCTTGCGCGCCTCCTACGCGATAGAACTCTGTGACACCGAGGAACGCCGCAGCGGCCAGTGTGTGTGTCGCGGGACGAGGAGAGACGACAACGATCCGAGGCACTCCGGCTACTTGCGCAGGGACCACCGTCATCAGCAAGGTGGAAGGCAGCGGATAACGGCCGCCGGGCACATAACAGCCGACGCTTTCCAGCGGACGTAAGACTTGCCCGACGATCACGCCCGGTTGGATCTTTCGCGACCACTCGCGCGGCTTCTGCCATTCCGCGAATTTGCGAATGTTGTCCGTCGCAGCTTCCAGTGCGTTCAGAAATTGCGGGTCGGCTTTACGCATGTTTTTCAGCGCTCGCGACAATTCGCTTCGTTGCACCATCATGGACTGTCGCGCACCTAAGCCATCGAACTGAACGGCCAATCTCCGGAGAGCAGCGTCCCCGTTGCGTTCAACATCGCGTAGGATCTTGCGTGCCGCAGCTTCTACTCGCGAACTTGCTGTTTTTCCGCGGTTCACCAAGCCGTGAATCGCTTTGCGCCCGGCTGCCATGTCGCTCTTCACTATCCGCACTACATCACCACCTTGTTCAGCGGATATTCCACGATGCCGGTGGCTCCCACTTCTTTCAAGCGAGGAAGCACGTCCCGGACCACAGATTCTTCAAGGATGGTATTGACCGCGACCCACTGAGCATCGCTCAATGAGGAGACTGTGGGTGAATTCAAGGCGGGCAGGACTGCCAAGACATGCTCGAGCTGCGCCTTGCGCACGTTTAGCATCAAGCCGACGCGGCCCTGAGCGTCAATCGCACCACGCAACATCAGTGCCAGGTTCTCAATCTTCTTGCGCTTCCAATCGTTCTGCCAGGACTTCTTGTTGGCTATGAGTTGGGTGGCGGATTCAATGACCGTATCAATGATGCGCAGCCGGTTCGCCCGCAGCGAACTTCCCGTCTCTGTAACTTCGACGATCGCATCCGCCAGGATCGGGGGTTTTACTTCTGTGGCGCCCCAGCTGAATTCCACTTTCACAGGCACGTTCTTGCCATTGAAATAGCTCTTCGTGGTATTCACCAACTCGGTCGCGATGATGCAGTCTTTGAGGTCTTCTGCTTTTTGGTACGGTGAATCCTGAGGCACAGCCAGCACCCACCGCACCTTGGAACGGCTTTGCTTTGCATACACCAGGTCGGTGACTGTCTGCACGTCCAGGCCGCTGTCAGCTACCCAGTCACTGCCCGTCAATCCGGCGTCTAACGCGCCATGCTCCACATACCGCGCCATCTCCTGCGCGCGGATGAGCATGCACTCGATCTCAGGATCGTCCACGGTGGGAAAATACGAACGCCCGTTGGCGTAGATATTAAAACCAGCGCTCGCGAAGAGGGCGATGGTCGCGTCTTGCAAACTGCCTTTAGGGATACCCAGGCGAAGCTTATTGCCGGCAACTGTCATCGTGATACCCCAGCCGCTTGCGCCGTCGGACTTAGAGAAATTGACTTGGTGAAACACGAACGCGTGCCTTCGTGGCAAACAAGACCGTCACCTTGCACGCGGACACGGAATAGTAGGGTATCCACGTCACAGTCCGTAGACGCGGAAACCACCTCCAGGCGGTTGCCGCTACTCTCGCCTTTCATCCAAATCTTGTTGCGCGTGCGGCTGTAAAAAGTCACAAAGCCAGACTCCTCCGTGAGACCGTAAGATTCGGCGTTCATGAATCCCAGCATCAGGACCTCGCCATTGTCTGCGTCCTGCACGATGGCTGGAACCAGACCACTCATTTTTTCAAAATCTATATTCAGCTTCATAACATTCCTCTTTGGTTGAATTTGTGAGCAAAAGAAAAAGCCCGCTGATCTTTGGTCAGCGGGCCGGGATGATTGCTAGATGTGACTAAGTCTCTATCCGCACTCCTCCACCGACACGCTGTTCGCATGGTGATGATGGTGGTGCAGATGGAACAAGAGGTTCACGTAGAAAGATATAGTAGTGAGACACAGGACAATCGTCAAGCGCGTCGATTGACGTAGTAACGCGGCGTCTAGGAGACGCTGAGAGGGACAATGGTGGCCAGAGACGGAATCGAACGAAATTACACAGTGCCGATTCTGTCCAGACTAGAATTATGGCCGAGATCCTGATTTGGTCTAGAAGACCAAACTAGATCCTGTGCCCATTGCAGCTCGAACCGCCGGCAATTCCGTATCAACTATCTTGAGGAAGCACGTCACTACGGCGGGGTCAAACTGTGTTCCCGACGACTCGACCAACCGCCGCTTGGCTTCCTCGCTGGGCAAGCCTTTGCGATAAGGACGATCCGAGACCATCGCGTCGAATGAATCGATGACGGTGACGATGCGCGCGCCAAGAGGTATCTCGCTTCCGCGAAGGTTACCAGGATAGCCGCGGCCGTCAAAACTTTCGTGATGGTGGAGAGTGATAAGACTGGTCTGGGTGAGTGCGGGAAACAGCCGAAGCACTCCCCAACCGAACTCAGGATGTTTGTTCATTACAGCGCGTTCATCGTCAGTAAGCTTACCCGCCTTATTAAGGATGGCGTCTGGCACGCCGATCTTGCCGATGTCATGAACTACGGCGGCCATCTCCAGCTCTTGCAGGCTCTCTTCCGGTATTCCCAACTCCTGGCCTACGCGCATCGCCCATTCTGCAAGACGGGTGCTGTGGACACCGGTGTTGAGATCTTTCAAGTCGAGCAGCTGGTGGAAGCCGCAGATCATTGAGCTCAAGTTGCTTGACAGTTGCTCTTCAAGCATCTTCACTCTCATGCTGGCTCGTGCTTCCACCGGCAAGACCGAAGTTGGGAAAGTGCTGATCATTGACCTAGCGGATACCCAACGTTGTGCGCCACGATGAGACAGCGGTGTAAGTGTCGAGCAGACCGTAATTCAAGTCGCTCGAGATCCAGTCCGCGTGTGAAAGCGAGGTAGCGGCCTTGGACTCATTGGCGGCTGACGACACTTGGACTAACAATGCCGCCGTTCCTGCCGCTAAGGGCGCGCTGAATGAAGTGCCCGAGGCCGCAGCGTAGTGGCCGAAGGGATAAGTAGTCACAACGCCTTCGCCGGGCGCCGCGATCCAAACCGTGCCTGTGCCATAGTTTGAGAACGTGGAACGATAGTTACTGTCGTTGGTGGAAGCCACGCCGATGACATTGGAGTACGCTGCCGGGTAAACCAGAATGTTCTGGCCATCATTGCCAGCAGAGGCGACCATGATCATGTTCTTGCTGGCTAAATAGTTCACGGCCGTCAACAATTCCGCGGAAGACGCCGAGAAGTCAAAACTCATGTTCACGACTTTCGCGCCGTTCTTCTGCGCATAGTAAAGCGAACGCACGACATCAGAGACGTAGCCGCTGCCATTCGGATTGAAGGCTTTCAATGGCATGATCTTGGCAGTGGGCGCAACCAAGTGAACAACTCCGGCGACCATAGTGCCGTGACCGAAATCAGCGTAGCCACTACCATCAAGAACAGAGGCGGTAGATTGATCGAGTACCGAGGCGGTGGACTGATCCAACAAGAGGAAGCCTGAGCCGTCGAGCACTGATGCGGTGGATTGATCAAGTACTGAAGCAGTCGATTGGTCAAGCACGGAGGCGGTGGACTGAGTGATGTCACCCTTTTCGTCCGCGCCGGCGTGGTTATGCACGAAATCGTATCCCGGGACTAGGACGGCTTGCAGTACCGGTTGAGTCGTGTCGACCCCGGTGTCAATAATGGCGACAATGCCCGCGCCCGTGACCTTGTAAGTGGACTGCGTGCGAGCCAGCTGGATGAGTTGCGTGGCCGGCTGATTCACGTAGCCATCGCGCACAGTGGTGCCGTAGTAATTCACTGGAGCACTGGCATAGAGAGCCGAGGGCACGCCGGGAATCGAAGCCGGATGCGTGGCCGCGACTTGCTGATCTAACTCAACGTCAACAATGCCGAGGTTGAGATTAAGACCCTTCGGCAGGAGAGCGGCGATAGGATTCAACAAGCTTGAGGTGACGAGGAACAGCTGATTATTGGGGTCGCCGAGACCATACTGAACCTGGCAACCCAAGAGAAGGCACTGCAGATTTAAGTGGGCCAGGCCAAGTGTATCGCGCACGATCAACCGGGTCGGAGCAGTGGCAGCGGGGCTAGCGGTGCTAAGAAGGCCCATCATCAAGACCACTGCGAAAATGCTTTTAATGCGTTTCATGTTGCTCTCCTGAATCTTTTTCAAGCGGGCTGTCGTGGTCCGTAAGTGGAACATTTCTAAAGTCCTCACTCAACTTACCGCGGTAACCCATAAGTAACTTCTGTAATCAATTGCCTGGGCCTGAGATCTCGGGTACGCGTACCCGGATCTTCTTTTCGTTCATATCTATCTCAAGATGAAGGCCTTCCTCGGGTACAAAGACCATGTGGAACTCACCTCGGGGGTTGGTTTCGGTCTGCTGGATGGGCCCTTCTTCCCTGCACAACGTCACCGGAATGCTCTCCGGCTGACCAAAGGACTGCTGTATCTGCCCGGTCAGGCTGACCTCTTTGCTGGAGGGATGACCTTCAACGCGAAGGTCGATGAAGCGCTGTCCATATTGGTACAGAAGTTGACGGCAGATGCTTACTGATCCGCGGACGCCGACGGTGACCGGCTGCTGGGCGGAATCGAAGATCAGCTTTGCCACCAAATTGCCAAACGACTGCGGCTTGGTGGGCTCGAACAGAGACTTGGCGATCCGTACGGCATCACTCGGAGGAACGTACTCAAGGTCTTTCGTGGCAGCTTTGTTCACGGCTGCCCACAGTCGGAAACTCTTCTGGCATTCGTCGCATTGCGCGAGGTGCTCTTTCATCTGCGCAGTCATGGCAGGTGATTGAACGTCCCGAACGTAATCGATCCAGTCTTCCGAAGTGAAATGCTTCATCTTTCGTCCTCCGCTGGGGTGCGGGATTTGGTGATTCTGGGAATAAGGAGTAGGAACGGAGTCAAAAAATATAGGGTGGGGAAGATTTATTTTCTACATCTTGCCGGTCAGCTTAAAGGCCGCCCAATAGTATGGATGAGGGCGTTTCTTGCGTAACTCGTTGATTCCTTGGAGCGCGGCTGCGTTGCTCTTGCCCTCCTGCCGGCTTTTGTAGAAGGTAGTCATGAATTCAGCGGTGCTCTCGTCGTCCACGTCCCAGAGAGAAAGCAGCAGCGTACCCGCGCCGGCAGCGAATAGCCCACGGACTAGGCCGAGGAGTTCGTCACCGCCGGAGACTACATTTAGGCCGGTGGCACAGCCGCTCAACGTGATGAGTTCAGCGGGCAGACGATATTGATAGAGATCGTAAAGGCTAAGTACAGAATCCCCGAGTCTAATGCCGGAGAAAAGTGGGTTGTCTTGACGAAAGAAGCCGTGAGTGGCGATGTGGATTACGCGGCTGGTTGCGCCGAGCGTGCGCAATTTTTCAGCAGTTGCATCTGCGCCGAGTAGCAGGGTTGAGTCCGGCATAGAGTGCGCGATGGATGCGGCTTCCTGACCGATGAGAGGAGCCGCGGTGTCCGGCACCCCCATCACTAGCGTTCCGTGCTGGCTATCAAAGGTTCGCGCCTGGCATTTGGCGAACACGGTAGCGCTGGGCGCATAAGAGACGCTAAATGCGTCTAGCAGGTATTCATCGCCATTGAGCAATGCTTGAAAGGGCGTGAAGTGCAGAAACTCATGCGGGACGATCACCAAATGCTTTGCTGATTGCAGCATGGGGCGGATAGGGGCGATCAGTTCTTGATACAGATCACGCAAGTGGTCCTGTGTGGCTTCGAGGAGTTGATGCTCGAAATTCTTGACGTACTCGCGACCGAAGCGAAACTTTGCGAGCTGGAATTGCAGCAGGCGCATAGCTTTCTGCACCCGCGATGTGAGGCTGACGGGGATGATCTGCAAATCTTCTTTGGATAGGACCGCAACAAGGATTTGATCTTTGACGCGGTAGTACTCCAAGAGCAGCGCGTCGGCAGGAAGCTGTTCGCGGATCCCAGGCAATGTGGAAGCCATTGCTGGAGCGCCGATCGACTCGGCTTCATTGACTGGCAACTCACTGAGCACGCGAACAAATTCCGTCTCACGCCGGCGCGCCTGCGCTTGCAGTTCTTCGACTCGGCCGGACGGCGCGTCTGAGCCCTGCAGTTGTTCATTCTCAATGCGGTGGTAGTACCAATTCAATTCTTCGCGTAGCTTGCCGATCTGCTGCACCAGATCGCTTTGACTTTCTTGCGGGCTGGCCATGCGCGCGCCCATGCGCGACATGATGTCCACCAGGCTGCGTGACTTGGCCTGTTCCATGTATTGAAATGCTTCTTCCATACGGTCTGGGGTCGGGTTCATGAGGCATATCTCCACCAGGCCTTCGTACACTTCAAGCCTGTTCTTCATGAACGCCATCTTTAGCTCTTCACCTTGCAAGCTGCTGCGCAGGCGTTCGAGGGCTGTGCGCGCTTCCTGCAGTGCGGAAAAGGCGTTGTCCGGCTGGTGGCGCTGCATGTATATGTGGCCGAGCAACACGTGTACCTGGTAACTCAAGTTGGGCGATTCGATGCGGCCCAACAGCTCTTTTGCGCCTAGGCATTGGGCTTCTGCCGCCGGCAATTCTGAGACGCTGACATGAAGCCGCGCCATAAGGAGTTTTGATAGTACTGCCTTGCCGGTGTGCGAAGACTTCTCAAAGAACTCGAGGGCTTGCTGGCAGAGCCTTCGCGCCTCAAAGTAACGGCTTTCGTTGAAGAGCACGAGCGCTTGATACAAGTCAATGAGTGACGGCCAGACATAGTTCTTCTCTGCGACGAATGTCTCCCGCGCGCGCAGGAACATTTCAATCGCATGGACGGCTTTGCCTTGCTGGCTGTACGCAATGGCCAAGTTCGCCATGCATTTCGCCTTTTCATAACCCATGCCCTGTTTTTCAAAGAGCGTGATGCCTGCTTGCGCGGTCTCCGCCGCCTCTTCAGCCATATTGAGTTCGAGATAGATCTCAGAAAGATCAAGGTGGCAGAGCGCGAAATGATAGTTGTCTCCACTCTTGCGGCAGACTTCGCGGGTGAAACGCAGCCGGTCTATGGCGATGCTGTAATCGCCGCGCAAGTAGTAGAGCCAGGCAATGTTGTAGTCCGCCTGGCTGGCCAGCAACGGCATCTTGTGTTGCTGAGCGAAAACGCGCGCCTCTTCATGGATGGACATGGCGCGACGGAAGTCATTGAGGCTGATCAGGCAGACGGCCATGTTGTGCAGGGCTACAGCGATGCCTTCGGGGTCCTGATCTTTGTTGGGAAGAAAGTAACGATATGACTGCTCATAGCGGTCGAAGGCTTCTTGCCAGCGGTCTTGACGATGAAAGATATTTCCGGCGTTCAGCTCCACGCGCGCAAGTCGCCAATGATTGCCTTCGGCCAGGAATATCTGCCGCGCCTCTTCGGCTGCCTGCTGCGCTTGCTCATACTCACCTAACAATATATGTGGTTGAATCGATGAATTGAGGGTACGTGCAAGTTCAGTGTTTTGCGACTGCTCGCGAAAGATGTCAACGGCCTTCTTAATATGCTCCAGCGATTCGCGATATTTGCCGGCCATATAAACAGCGTTGGCTTTTGCACGGAGACTCTGCGCGAGAGCGCTCGGCGATGCAAGGCGAGTGGCAAGTTCAACCGTGAAATCAGCAATGGTGAGGGTGGCCTTAACATCCACACGCGCCTGGTGACGAACGACTTCCGTCAGCCATTCCACGACATCCGCACGGATCAGCTCGATATGTGAGTCCAGAAACTTGCTGCGCTCCGCCGCGGACTCAAGATGAGCCAGCGCAGGAAGGAGTGCATCGCGTTCGGATTCTTTGTCGTCAAGTTTCATGCGGGCTGCTTGAATTCCGAATCTTCCAGGCTGGTGCGGAGCTTTTCCAGACACTGGCCGCGGATAAAACCTACCGATCCAACCGCGACGCCCAGGCTCTCAGCCACCTCTTTATAGGGCCGCGGCGGTTCTTCATAAAAAAGGATGTGGATCAACTCGCGACAGCGTGGCGAAAGATTTGAGATAGCATTGCGCAGCTTCTGCTCTTGTTCCACTTCAATAAGAAGATCTTCAGCTAGCGTTTCGGTGGCCGCTTCTTCAGTTGCCTCTGAGCAATCAAAGCGCTGCGCTTGCCGGTGCATATGAAAACATTTGTGTGACGTTACCTTGATAAGCCATCCGGAGAGGGCTTGGGGGTCACGCAGCTTTGGCAATTCAGAGAGCAATTCTGCACAAACGGCTTGGAAGATCTCCGCGGCGTCTTCCCGAGAAAGCCCATTTTTGAGGGGGATGGAAAAGATGAGGTTCTTGTATTTCTCGAGTAGCGCGTTCCAGGCTTCTTCTTTCCCTGCGACGCAATCTCGCACCAACTTCTCGTCGGTCCAGTGCGGCGTGGCGGGCTTTTCCAGGACGGCAGCTGTCTGCTGATCCGGGCGACGCTGAAGCTTGGGCATGGATACCAGAAGCTTACCCCATCTGCTTCGGGCGTCTTAGGTTACTTTTGTCATGAAAAGTGACCTTTTCAGGCTCCCCTATCGAATGAATAGCTCATCAGAATTCCAGAGCACGTAGGGGTCAAGGATAGACGGGTTGAAATTGCCAACTTTATTCTTGGCTCCCACCAGGATGTTAGGACTGGCCAGGCAGATGAGAGGCATGTTGTCCGCGACCAGTTGTTGGACGCGATCATATAGCTTTTTCCGATCAGACACCTTAAGCGTGGAAAGCTGCTTTTTCATAAGCTGGTCAATTTCAGCCTCCCACGGAGTGGCGGGTTTAGTCTCGCCGAGGTCCCACATGTGATTACTGCCGTCCTCCACCCATACGTTCATTTGTGGGTTGGGGTCCACATCTCCGCCACCTAGTGCTAACACGGCAGCTTCGTAATCGTGGGACTGAAAGATACGGTCAAGCATGGCGCGGAATTCCATTGGCGCCACCTGAACGGTTATGCCGATATCTTTCAAATCCTGCTGGATGATGGTCGCCATCTGCGTGCGTTGCGCATTCGACGCGCTGCTAAGAATAGTGAACTCTACTGGAGAGCCGGAGGGAGACAGAAGTTGGCCATCTGGCTTCCACGAAAAGCCTGCACTGCTGAGAAGTTGTTTCGCTCTATCGGTCGAGCGCTTCTGCAAGACGATCTTGTCATTGCGCCATAGTTTATTGGCCGGCGTGACCTGGGTGATGAGTGGGGTGCCACGTCCGCGGTAGACGAGTTTGATGATGGCATCACGGTCGATGGCCGCAGAAACGGCTTGCCGGAATGCTACTTGGCGAAATACCTGTTGCTTCGCGGCGAGGATGGCGTTCTTGGGCAACACGGAATTCAGATTGAAGAAAAGGAAATTGAATTCCAGGCCAGGGCCGAGGTCCACCATGTGAAAGCCGCGCGACTGCTGATCTTTTTCAAGCAGTGAAAAATTGTCTGCGCTGATACGGCTAATGACGTCTGTATCACCGGATTCGAAGCGGATGACCTGCGCGTCTTCGCTGGGAACGAAGAGGAAGGTCATCTCATCAAGATAGGGTAGACGCTTCTTTTCCTTGTTAGCCTTCCAATAATAAGGATTGCGTTCCAATGTGACACGCTGCCCCGGAACATATTCTTTGAGACGAAATGGGCCGAGGCCGGCCATTTCCGCGGGTGCCGCAGAGATGTTCCAGGTTTCACTGATCTTTCCTTGTGCGTAGGCTTTTGCCAGAAGGTGTTTAGGAAGAATAGCGACGTTGTCGAACAGACGCTCGGCAGCTGCATATGGCTGCGCAAGTTGGAACGACACGGTGTAGCCATCAATCTTCTTCACGGCTATGGGCTTGTCATTTACGACCAGAAGGTCCCGCTGCGGTGAATGAACTTTTTCATCGAGGTAGACTTGGAAAGAGAAGACGACATCGTCGGCGTCAAACGGAGCGCCATCAGAAAAACGGACACCGTGTCTGAGCGCTAAGGTGTACGTAAGACCGTCTTTGGATACCTTCCATGATTTGGCCAGAGCGGGCTCTGTTTGCTGGCTTGCGCGATTGATATGCAGCAGGTCGGCGTGCAAACGTCCCGTGATCTCCCGTGAACTGCCGTCAACAAGCGTGACTGGATTAAACGTCTTCGGTTCTGAACGCAGCGCGATACTGAGACGGCCGCCGAATTTGCCGGCTTCGGCGGTAGAGATGGCTATATCCTCTCCGGGGCGTACGGGTTGCGGAGAATCGGCTGCCCAGACTGACTGTGCTGCAAGGGCAGCAAAGATCAAGACGGTTCGCAGCTCTGAAATCGAAAACATGTTCGCACCTTTTATATTGCGATGAATTTTAGTCTGCGCTGCAACGCATTTGCTATCACAAAGTATGAAAAGAAGATCGGTACCAAAGCGATACCGGGAAGGAACATCCACCAATAGGAAGAGATGACGTGGTATTGCTGCAATTCGCCGAGAAGGTTTCCCAGACTAGCCGCAGGTTCACTGACTCCAAGTCCGAGGAATGACAACGTGATCTCAGCCAGAACATATTGCGGCACCAGTAAGGCCGCTTGCGCAAGAACCACACCGTACACCTGCGGCCAGATGTGGCGGCGCAGGATGTAGGTGTTTGAGGCACCAAGGTTCTTCGCCGCAAGCACGAAGTTTCTTTCTTTTCCGCTCAGCACTATGCCACGAACGAGGCGAGCCGGACGAGCCCAGCCGATGGCACCGATGATGACAACCAAGAGAAAGAAAGTTTGTATCGG
>JAICWB010000111.1 GCA_025935035.1 Terriglobales bacterium | reverse complement strand
GAGGAGCAGTAATCCGACGGCGAGCAGGATGGGCGCACTCACGCCTTGCAGAAACTTGATGTACTCGATGCCCTTCAGGATCACTAACAGGTTGATGGCCCAAAAGAGCATGAAGCAGATGCCAACATTGTTGGGCACATCTTTCCACGCGGGCCAGAGCACCGTGAGCAGCGTGTTGATGGCTTCGCCGCCGATCCATGTTTGAATGCCGAACCATCCGCAGGCGACTAGCGCGCGCAACACCGCGGCGACGTTGGCGCCCAGCACTCCGAAACTGGCGCGCGCCAGCACCGGGAACGGCACGCCGTACTTCGCGCCGGGATAGGAATTGAGCAGCATGGGCGCAAGCACGATGGAGTTGCCGATGAAGACGGTGAGCACGGCTTGCTTCCAGTCCATGCCGCCCTGGATGAGCGACGCGGCCAACATGTAGGTAAGGATGTTGACGGACATGCTGACCCAGAGCGCGGCGTAGTTGTAGGTGGTCCAAGTGCGCTTGGAGGCGTCAGCGGGCGCGAGGTCGTGATTGTAGAGGGGCGATTGGGTGATGTCGGGCATCAGTAGTTAGTAGTTGGTTGTTAGTAGTTAGGTATGAAAACACGGGCGACGATTTTCGCAAAGAAGAAAAGCAGATCCCTCCGCCGTATTTTTTCGCTGAAGAGAACGCGAAAAAATTGACGGTCGTTCGGGATGACGGCTCCCACTAAAAAGAAATGGCGCGGCCGAAGCCGCGCTCAGATCAAGATCAGAAGCAAATGCATTGTCCTTCGGCTGCGCGCTCGCAGATGCTCGCGCTCGCTCAGGATGACAGATCTCGGGTCAGCGTGCTGCCGCGGCCACTCCCGGGCTCACCGCTGCGAACGATTCATCCAGCATCTTGAAGGCTTCGTCCACGTCTGACTTAGCGATATTCATCGGCGGGGACATGCGTATGACGTTGCCGAACAACCCGCCTTTGCCGATGAGCAGGCCGCGCTTGCGGGCTTCTTCCATCACAGCGGCGGTCTCTTGCGGCGCAGGTTCCTTCGTCTTGCGGTCTTTTACAAGTTCCATGGCTTGCATCAGGCCCATGCCGCGGACGTCGCCGATGAGGTCGTGCTTTGACTGCAACTCTTCCAGCTTCTGGCGGAAGTAGCCGCCGACGGTGTAGGCGTTGTCCATGAGCTTGTCTTCTTCGATGAGGTCGATGACGGCCTTCGCAGTCACGCTGGTGACAGGGTTGCCGCCGAAGGTTGAGATCTGCAGGCCCTGGAAGCTGGCGGCGATCTCCGGCTTAGTCATAGTGACGCCGACGGGGATACCGTTGCCCAGACCCTTGGCACTCGTTATGATGTCGGGCGAGACTTCCCAGTGTTCGATGCCGAACCACTTTTTGCCGGTGCGTCCCCAGGCGGTCTGCACTTCATCGTCAATATAGAGGCCGCCGTATTCCTTCACGATCTTGAACACGATCTTGAAATATTCTTTCGGCGGAGTGATGAATCCGCCCACACCTTGGATGGGCTCGGCGAGGAATGCGGCGATGCGTCCCGAGGTGCACGTCTGGATGACGGCTTCAACATCTTTCGCGCAGGCCACTTCGCAACTGGGATAAGTCTTGCCTAGCGGGCAGCGATAGCAATACGCATTCATGGCGTGGACGATGCCGTGCGCAGCAGGCAGAGACTTGCGCCAGGAGCTGTGCGCGGTGAGACCTTGCGCGAGGGCGGAGCGGCCGGAGTATCCGTGGCGCAGCGCGACGATCTCGGTGTGTCCGGTGTGGATGCGCGCGAGCTGCACCGCGGTCTCATTGGCTTCTGTGCCGCTATTGGTGAAGTAGCTCTGCTTGATGTCGCCGGGAGTGATCTGCGCGAGTTTTTCCGCGAGTGCGACCACGGCTTCATTCGGGAACAGTGTAGAGGCGTGCTGAAGCTTGTCGATCTGCGCCTTGGTCTTGTTGATGACTTTGGGATTCGCGTGGCCGACAGAGACGGTTACGATGCCGCCGAAGAAGTCGAGGTATTTTTTGCCCTCGGTGTCCCACAGGTACTGCATGGAGGCGTGATCAGTGACGAGCGGGTCAGCGTAATAGACCGTTTGTGATGGGAAAAGATATTCCTTATGTTTGCGCAGAATGTCTTGCTTGGACATGGTCATGAGTGGCACTCCTCAATGAATTGGTCGTGCGAGTGGCGGCAAGATGCCGCCACGACAGCCGGCGAGACGCCGGCGGTACGAAAACTAATCTCCCGCTGTTGCAGACTTCCCTGCTTGTTTCGTCAAAGGCGTGTACGTATCCGGGCGGCGGTCGCGGAAGAACTGCCAGATGTTGCGGACTTCAGCGATCATGTCGAGATCAAGGTCAGCGACGACGAGCTCGTCTTTGTCGCGACTGGCTTGGGCGATGATCTTGCCGCGCGGTGTGCAGAAATAACTCTTGCCGTAGAACTCGCCGATCGACCACGGCTTCTCGACGCCCACGCGATTGATGGCGCCGACGAAATATCCGTTGGCCACGGCGTGCGCGGGCTGCTCGAGTTCCCAGAGGTATTCAGATAATCCTGCGACTGTTGCCGATGGATTGAAGACGATCTCTGCGCCGTTCAACCCGAGGATGCGCGCGCCTTCAGGGAAATGGCGGTCATAACATATATATACGCCCACCTTGGCGTACTTGGTCTGGAATACCGGATAGCCGCCGTCGCCAGGCGTGAAGTAGAACTTCTCCCAGAATCCGGGCGCAACCTGGGGAATGTGGTGCTTGCGATACTTGCCGAGAAATTTACCATCGGCGTCAATGACGGCGGCTGTGTTGAAGTACAGGCCGGTCATCTCTTTTTCATACATGCTTACCACCATCGCCATTTTGTGTTTGGCGGCGAGCTTCTGCATCAGCTTGGTGGTGGGTCCGTTCGGGATCTCTTCGGTCAGCTCATACCACTTGGCGTTCTGCTCGGCGCAGAAGTAGGGGCCGTAAAAAAGTTCTTGGAAGCAGAGGACCTGCACGCCTTTCTTGGCGGCTTGCTCGATCATTTTCAGGTGCTTGTCGATCATGGCGCTCTTGATCTTGGCCATGGAATGGTCTGGGCCGAGCGCGTTGTGACATTGGATAAGACCGCAGCGAACGTTACGTGGCATGTGTCCCCCGGGAAGCGGTTTTGGCGGAAAAGGTGGAAAGGCTGAATATATCGCAAACATGCGGTGATGCGCGAGTAGTAAACGCGCCGGCTGGGTGAATACGGCTCAGTGGCGGCCATCCTGAGGGAAAGCGTTTGCACTCTTACGGCTACGCAGCTACATTATCTGCGGAATTGAATCAGCATTCAGCGCGGAGCAGGGTGAAAACTTCTTCAAGAGAACTTGCAGCGACGGGCGGCGGCACAGCCGTGCCGAAGATTGAAAATGGTCCTCCGGCGAAATCAGACAACAAGCATGACCGCATCCTGCATGCGGCCATTGAAGTCTTTGCCGAGAACGGTTATTTCAACTCGCGAATATCAGACATTGCCAAGAAGGCTGACGTCGCCGACGGCACCATCTATCTCTACTTCAAGAATAAAGAACAGATATTGATGGCGGCCATCGATTACGCGTTCACCATTTTCATGAACGCTGCCCAGACAGAGATGGCAACGATCGCTGATCCACGCGAGCGGCTGAGGCGGTTGGCGACGCTGCATCTTGAAAGCTTGGGCGCAAATCGCGGTCTGGCCATGGTGTTTCAGACGGAGTTGCGGCAGAGCGCTAAATTCCTATCGGAGTTTTCGCACCACCGGCTGGTGGCTTATTTTGACCTTATCCGCGCGGTGGTGCGCGATGGGCAAGCCAACGGGCAATTCCGCAAAGAAGTGTCAGACAAGATCTTTGCTAACTGTTTCTTCGGCGCGTTAGATGCGATTACTACTTCATGGCTGCTGAGCGAGCGTGATTACAACTTGGGCCTAGCAGCGGATGCCATTGTCGATGTGGTCATGAACGGCATGGAGAACCGTAAGTGAACCTGCGCACATTGAATGATGTGCTTTTCTCCATGGCGGAACGCGACCTGCCGAATGCAATGTGCTATCGCACGGGCGGCGTGTGGCACCAGATCAGCGGCAAGCGAGTGTATCAGCAGGTGACAGATGTCGCGCAGTTCTTGCGCGTGCAGGGACTAAAAAAAGGCGACCGCATAGCTATCATCAGTGAAAACAGGCCAGAGTGGGCTGTGGCGGATTTTGCCGCTCAGACGCTAGGTCTAGTGGATGTGCCTATCTATCCCACGCTGACCGCCGAGCAGATGCGGTTCATTTTGAAGGACTCAGGCACGCAAGTCGCGTTTGTTTCAACCCATGACCAACTAAGCAAAATGCTTTCCGTCCGCGGCCAAACGAACGTAAAGAGCATCATCGTGATGGACGACGTGGGCACCGGGCAAGATGTCGTGGAAATGAGTTCGCTCTATAAGCCTTCGCAAGCGTTCTCGCGAAATACAGAACTGGATGCAATGGCCGCGTCTATCACTCCCGCAGACCTTTGCACGATCATCTATACATCCGGCACGACGGGCACGCCCAAGGGAGTGATGCTCACACACGGGAACATCTGTTCGAACATCAATGACTCGACGAACACGTTTCATTGGTCGAGCGGGCAGGGGTTTGTGTCGTTCCTTCCGCTGTCGCACATCACGGCACGGCATCTCGATTACGTGATGATGGTCAGCGGAATCGGCATCTCCTATTGCGCTTCGTTCGACGATCTGCCAAAGATATTGAAAGAAGTTGCGCCGCGTAATTTCGTGAGCGTCCCGCGGGTGTATGAAAAAGTACGCAAAGAAGCAGAACGCCGCGCGGCAGGCGGCATCAAGAAGACTTTACTCAAATGGGCGCTGCGTGTAGGGCGTGAACATCGCGCAGAGATCCTAGCTGGCAAGATACCATCGTCGCTGAATTGGAAGCTGGCGAACGCCATCGTGTTTCGCAAGATAAAAGCTGGACTCGGCGGACGCATTGAGTGCTGCATCGCCGGTGGCGCTCCGCTGGGCATCGACACCGCGGAGTGGTTTGCCGATGTGGGCATCGTAATCTTTGAAGGTTATGGGCTCACCGAGACTTCGCCCGTCATCGCCATCAATACGCATGAACATTTGCGGTTGGGGACGGTAGGTCCTCCGCTCCCGCAGGTCGAATGCAAAATAGCGGAGGACGGCGAGTTGCTGGTTCGTGGGCCTTCCGTGACCAGCGGATATTGGAACCTTGCGGAAGAGACGAAGAATGCTTTCGAGAACGGATGGTTCAAGACGGGTGATATCGGCCACATCGACGCCGATGGTTTTCTGTCCATCACGGACCGCAAGAAGGATTTGATCAAGACGTCGGGCGGAAAGATGATCGCGCCGCAGCCCATCGAGAATGCGCTCAAAGACAATCCCCTTGTGGCCCATGCGGCGGTGGTTGGTGACAAACGCAAGTTCGTCTCCGTGATCATTGCGCCGAGTTTCCCTTTGCTGGAGGATTGGGCGAAGAATGAGGGCGTTATTTTCACTTCCCGGCAAGAACTTGTGAACCTTCCCAAAGTGCGCGGGCTTTACGAAGCAATCGTGGCCAAGCTGAATGATAAACTTGCCCACTTCGAGACCTTGAAGAAGATCATTCTGGTCCCGGATGAATTCAGCATCGCCACCGGCGAGATCACCCCCAGCCTGAAGTTGAAACGGCGGGTGGTGGAGGCGAAATACAAGCCTCAGATCGAGGCCATTTACGCCGAAACAGGCACCCGGCCGCTTTCTTAGAAATCGCCGACGCAATCCAGAGTAGCCGTCCAGAGTTGCTTTGGCGGGATATTGCCTTAATCCTAAATAGCCATCACGGCGTTATTTACTCGCATCCTAACAGGCAAATCAGGAACCCAGACGTTGAAGCCTGGGCTGGAGGAAATATCGTGCGTAAATTCTTAGGTTTTGCGTTAAGTGCCCTGTTGGTCGCCGCGCTGCCGGCCATGGCCGATGCGGATCATCGGCTGGATGAATCGGGAAAAGTGTTACAGGAGATCGTTGCTATGCCAGACGGAATTCCGACCGATCTGCTACAGAAAGCGGAATGCGTCATCGTGCTGCCTTCCGTTAAGAAAGTCGCCATCGGCTTCGGTGGAAGTTACGGAAAAGGCGCAATGTCGTGCCGCTCAGGCGCGAACTACAGCGGTCCTTGGAGCCAGCCGGTCATGATGTCATTGGAAGGCGGAAGCTGGGGCCTGCAACTCGGTGGTTCTGCTACCGACCTTATCTTGCTGGTCATGAATGCCCATGGCGCAGATTCGATCTTGCACAACCAGATCAAGCTCGGTGTTGATGCCTCTGCTGCTGCCGGTCCGAAAGGCCGTTTGGCAGAGGCTTCGACTGATGCTTCTATGAAAGCTGAGATCTTGAGCTATTCGCGTTCGCACGGACTGTTCGCGGGCATCAGCTTGAATGGTGCGCGCCTGCATGCTGATGACGATGCCAACAAAGCCATCTACGGCAAGGACATCACGCCGGAGAAAGTCATTTCGCGTCCCGGCAATAACAGCGATTTGATGGTCTCTGAGTTGAACAAGCTGTCGCCGGGTTCTGAGTTCACCCGCAAGTCAGAGAAGATCGAACAGAAAAAGGAAGAAAAGCGCGAAGATAAGCGCTAAGCCTTCAGCATTACAGATGGACGTGCTTCGGCACGTCCATTTTTTTTGGTGGGACAATGATGCGACAATAGGGATCCTTCGCTACGCTCAGGATGACAAAATCCCCGCTTTGAACGGATACAATATTGGTATGAAAGCGATGGAACCTTTTGTCATTGCGGGCAAGCAATTCCGCTCGCGCTTGATCGTTGGGACAGGCAAATACAAATCCGGCGAAGAGACCGCGGTCGCGATCGAAGCCAGCGGGGCGGAGATGGTGACCGTAGCCGTACGCCGCGTCAATCTCGACCGCAGCAAGACTTCTCTGCTTGATCATATTGATGCAAAGAAATATTTCCTGCTACCGAATACCGCAGGCTGTTACACCGCCGATGACGCCATTCGCGCAGCACGACTTGGTCGCGAGGTAGGGCTTTCCGATTGGGTTAAGATCGAGGTCATTGGCGACGAGCGTACGCTGTACCCAGATGTGCAAGCGACTATCGAAGCCACACGCGTGCTGGTGAAAGAAGGTTTTACGGTTCTTCCCTACACTTCAGACGACATCGTCGTGGCGAAGCGCCTGATCGATGCCGGCGCTTCGGCCATCATGCCGCTGGGTGCACCCATCGGCAGCGGAATGGGAATCCAGAACGTGGCCAACATTCGCATTCTGCGCGAGATGATAACAACTGTGCCGCTGATCGTGGATGCCGGCGTGGGAACCGCGTCAGACGCGACGCTGGCCATGGAATTAGGAGCTGATGGCGTGCTCATGAATACCGCGATTGCTGCCGCTCAGGATCCTATCCTGATGGCTGAGGCTATGAAGTATGGCGTGATTGCAGGGCGCGCGGCCTACTTGGCGGGACGCATGCAGAAAAAGTTATACGCGACGGCTAGTTCGCCACTGGAAGGGGTTGTGAAGTAGATCCCCACCCAATCGTCCAAAACCCGGACGATTGGATGGGGCACGTCCGATTTGAGTGCCGGGAGTTAAAAGGCGGCCTCGCGGCCGCCTTTTGTTTTGCTCAGAGAGCAAAGACTACTTGTCCATTGCTTTGTCTTTTTTCGAGCTGGCATCTTTCATCATGGAGACGGTTGCGATGTGGATGGTGCCGGCATCGGCGTTCGGGGTTCCAGTGACTTTCACGTGATGGCCTTCATGACCCTGAACTGCATCAACGTTGTCGATGGCCCAGACTTTGTTGTCTTTGTCGGTGACGATGACCAATTTGCCATCTTTAGCTGCGCACTTCTTCGCGCAAGCGCTGTCAGACATCTTGGCCTTGTCATGAGTTGCGCCACAGGCCGGATCGGTGATCCAACCAGTGACAGTGGCATCCTTTGCAAAGGCCGACACGGCCATCAACATGATTGCGGTCAGCGCTAAGACGGTGAACTTTTTCATCTTTCTCTCTCCATTGGCGAGGGCAGTCTCGAGTGCCGCCCTGGCGGGGTTACAACGCGGAGAATTATAGACTGTCAGCCCTAAGTTGCAAGCCCTAGTTTGGACAGTGGCCTATTTCTTGGCGGTGGAAGTTGGAAGGGGCGGTTTTTCCGCTGGCAAGGTGTAGATAACCTCGCCTGGCTTGGCATAGTGAAGCTGCTGACGCGCTTCCTTTTCAATAGCTTTCGGGTCAGTCTTCAAGGCTTGGATGTTCTTGTTGAGACGCTCATTCTCGGCTTGGATGGACTGAATCTCCGCATCCAGCGCCTTATGCTCATTGAGCTTTTGGTGATATACGATCATGCCATTGGCGCCGAAAATCACGTGAAAAGCCAACATGGCCACCAACGCGCCCACGGCGCAAGTAGCGATGAGCCGGCGCGAGCGTTGGAACCATTCAATCGCTTGTTCGATCAATCTCAGATCCGCTTCTCCGTCAGTCCTTAAAAACCCATTCTCTCGCCGCTGCGCTCAACCGGGCGCTGTCGCCCTGCCAACGCGCCTCTGTGTATGCGCGCACCACCGGCTCTGTACCGGATAGGCGATAGCAGACCCATGAGCCATCATCCAAGATCAGCTTTAATCCGTCGGTACGAACTACGCTGCTGACTTTTTTTCCGGCAAAATCGCGCGGATCAGAAGTCAACTTAGTAGTGAACTTTGATTTCACCTCAGGCGTCAAGCGAAAATTCTCG
>JAICWB010000194.1 GCA_025935035.1 Terriglobales bacterium | reverse complement strand
CCGCATTGTTGATGAGCGTTCGCGAGCGTTGATGACCAAGAACGGCAAGGTCGCTCATGCTGCGGATTCAGAATCGCTCGGCATCGGCATTCGCGTGATCGCGGAAAATGCGTGGGGATTCGCAGCGACTGCCGATCTTTCCCGCTCATCCGTGGAAGCAACGGCGGCGAAGGCTGTGAGCATTGCCCGAGCGTCGGCCAGAGTGAAGGCGCAGGAACTGCGCCTGGCGGACGAAAAGCCTGCCATCGCCGATTGGACGTCGCCGCATCAGATAGATCCTTTTACGACTTCACTTGAGCAGAACCTTGACCTATTGATGCAGGTGGACGCCGAACTGCGCAAGGTAGAGGGCATCACACTGGCCGAAGCCAACGTGAATTTCCGTAAGTATGAGCAATGGTTTTATTCAAGCGCAGGGTCTGACATCCACCAAAAGCGCTTCATTACGGGCGCGGGTTTCGACGCTTACTCATTCGCAGGCACCGAAATACAGAAGCGCTCTTATCCGAATTCTTTTGGCGGGCAGTATCAGAATAAAGGTTACGAGCTGGTCGCGGAGTTGGATCTGGTCGGCAATGCACGGCGCATCGCGGAGCAAGTGGTTGCTCTACACAAGGCGGACCAGTGTCCGCAAGGGAACTTCACACTGATCCTGGACTCGTCGCAGTTGGGGCTTCAGATACACGAATCGATCGGGCATCCGATCGAATTGGATCGCGTACTGGGGATGGAAGCGAATTTCGCGGGAACGTCATTCCTGACCACTGAAAAGCTGCGCAACCTGAAATACGGTAGTGACATCGTGAATGTGGTTGCCGATGCGACTCAGGCCCACGGCCCCGGCTTGGGAACATTCGCATATGACGACGAGGGAGTCGCCGCGCAATGCACGCCAATC
The DNA here is from genome assembly GCA_025935035.1 of Terriglobales bacterium. Taxonomy (GTDB): domain Bacteria; phylum Acidobacteriota; class Terriglobia; order Terriglobales; family Acidobacteriaceae; genus JAICLA01. Next base: position 4,755 of record JAICWB010000194.1, on the reverse strand, counting down.
ATCACGAATGGCGAATTCGCGGGATATCTAACTTCGCGAGAGACTGCACATGCCGTGGGCGACAATCGTTCAAACGGAACCATGCGCGCGGAGGGATGGAACCGCATTCCCATCATCCGCATGACGAACATTTCGATCCTGCCCGGAGAGAAGCCACTCACGTTCGAACAGCTCATTTCGAATACGGACGACGGCATCTTCATGCAGACTAATCGTTCATGGTCGATTGACGACAAACGTTACAACTTCCAGTTCGGATGTGAGATCGCATGGGAGATCAAAGGCGGCAAGCTTGGACGCATGCTGAAGAATCCTTCTTACTCAGGGATGACGACAGAATTCTGGAATTCGATGGACGCGATATGCTCTCGTGACCAGTGGACTTTGTGGGGCACTCCGAATTGCGGCAAAGCGCAGCCGATGCAGACCATGGGAACAGGGCACGGAGCGGCGCCCGCACGATTCAGGAATGTGAAAGTGGGGAGCGCGTTTAGATGATGACTCCCGAAAAAGCGCAAGAGCTGCTCGATAAAGCCAAGAAGCTCAGCTCAGCGGAGGACATTGAATTAATCATTGGGGGCGGACGCAATGCTCTCACTCGCTTCGCGAACAACACCATCCATCAAAATGTCGCTGAAGAGGGTCTCGTTATTTCCGTACGCACTGTCATCGATGGCAAGACTGCTCGTGCGACGACGAATAAGTCTGACGATGATAGCCTTCGTCGCGCCATCGAGGCTGCCGAAGAACTCACTCGCGTACAGGAGCGTGACGCAGATCTGTTGCCGATGGCCGCGCCAAGCGAGTTGCCGGGGCCGCATGACAATGCGCCCTCAAGACATTTTGCGGCGACCGCGACCATCACGCCGGAAGATCGCGCCGCCGGCGTGGGCAAGATCGTTGACGTTGCGAAAACGCATGGTTTAGTGACGGCCGGGATTTTTTCCACCAGTGACACTTTTGAAGCGCTGGTAAATTCTCGTGGCGTGAATGCGTTCCACGCGGAAACGAAAGCGGAAATATCCATCACTATGTTGGCGGAGGATTCGTCGGGATGGCAGAAGGCCAACTCACCCAACGTGATTCACCTTGACCCGGTTCATCTGGCGGAAGTGGCCGCGCGAAAAGCTCGAGAATCCGCCAAACCGGCCGAACTTGCTCCCGGCAAGTACACCGTGATCCTTGAACCCGCCGCAGCGCTCGATCTGGTGGGATTCATGTTCTATGACTTCGGCGGACAGGCGGTGCTGGATGAGCGTTCTTTTCTTTCGAACCGCATCGGTACAAGACTTTTCGGCGAGAACATCACCATTGAGGAGAACGCCTACCATCCGTTGCAGTCCGGCGCGCAGTTCGACGGCGAGGGCGTTCCGCGCCAGCGCGTGACTCTGGTTGAAAACGGTGTGGTGAAGAATCTTGTTTATGCGCGCGGGACGGCCGCCAAAATGCGGGCGTCAGAGCATGAAGGAAAAGTTGGCGACGTGAAAGCTACGGGACATGGTTTCGCGCTACCGAATGACATGGGCGACGCGCCGATGAACATCGTCTTCAGCGGGCCTCCGAATAGTGAAGCAAAGACCGTCGAGCAGATGATCGCATCAACCGAGCGCGGTGTGCTCGTCACTCGTTGTTGGTACATCCGCGAAGTGGAGCCTTACGAGAAGATACTCACCGGTATGACGCGTGACGGCACATTCTTGGTCGAGGATGGCAAGATCAAGGGCGGTATTCGCAATTTCCGCTTCAATCAAGGTCTGGTTCATCTATTAAATAATGTGGAGCAGATGGGAACACCGGTCCGAGCCAGCGGGGAAGAGGCATTTGACATGGTGGTGCCGGCGATGAAAGTGCGAGACTTCAATTTCACTGAAGTCACAAAATTCTAGTTGCGCAAACCAGAACTAGAGGCGATAGTAGTAACCCCGTAGCTTTGACTTAGGTAACTTCTGTACGCACAAACTTGGATGTAGAGTAAGTCATCCCTTGAACCGAGGTGGGGCGCATGCAGGAACTTCGCAGCGCAGTCCGATTTCCGATCCGTCTTCCAATCGCGCTGAACACACGCGAGACTTCCATCGATACTGCCGAGACCCTGGATATTTCCGCAGGTGGGGTCCTGTTCCACGTTGCCGCTGACATGGCGGTGGGTTCGACCATCCATTTCAGCATCGCCATGCCGGCAGACGTTCTTGGGACCCCGCAAGATGTGGTGGTGAATTGCGTCGGCCGCGTGATCCGTTGTAGCGACGAAGGCGGGCGCCGCTCGGTGGCAGCTGTGATCGACGAATACCGTTTCGAGCGCGGATAGCGCACGGCGGCAAGTGAGCAGTATGGGCCAAAGATCCTCCAACCCGGAGCAGACAGAGAAACCACAAGCTATCCGTGTCATCATCGCGGACACGCAATCTATCTATCGCGTGGGCATTCGCAAAATTTTGGCGCTGGAAGATGACATCCGAGTCGTGGGCCAAGCGGAGAATTTTGAGCAGACGGTCGCAGCGGCGACGCGCTATCCGGCAGATGTGATCCTGTTCGAGGCCGCTATCACCGCGAACCACCGCGAAGCCGTGTCAGAGTTGATCAAACATTCGCCATTGTCAAAGATAGTGGTGGTATTGGTAGAACCGGCGGAAGAGGATACCGTCGATCTGCTGAAACGTGGCGTGCGCGGCATTGTGGCGCGTTCCATCTCGCCAGATTTATTGGTCCGCTGCGTGCGCAAAGTGGCCGCTGGTGAAACCTGGCTGGACAACAAGGGCGTCAATTGGATGCTCGAAGCCTACCGTTCCCAAGCTGCGCTCTTGACTACGCCGCGCATCAAGCCGCGACTTTCAGAAAAAGAATTGAACATCATCTCTTTTGTCACCCAAGGCCTGCGCAACAAAGAGATCGCTGTTGAGATTGGAACGACAGAGCAGGTCATCAAGAATTACTTGCGAAAGGTATATGACAAGCTGGGAGTGTCTGATCGCCTTGAGCTTGCGCTCTATTGCATCCATCATCAGTTGCTAAAGAACCGTCCGGGGCAGGCCTCTTTGCCTAATACCGCGGCCGAAACTATCTTGACTAGCGCAGCTGTTGCCGGAAACCCCAAGTAGGCCCCTCACACTCGCAGTAAAGCCCACTGTTCTTGCGGTTCTAAGCCACCCCTATCTTTCAGTTAGAATAGAAGCATCAGCGTCGCTTCGTGTTTCGCGAAGCGATTTCCTTTCGATAGGACGGAGAGGTGGCCGAGTGGCTGAAGGCGCACGCTTGGAAAGCGTGTTTAGGGGAAACTCTAACGTGGGTTCGAATCCCACCCTCTCCGCCAGAAAACCGTTTCCCGTTTCCGGTTTCCCGTTTTCCGATAACTAAAAACCAAACGCTAAAGCTCGTATTTGGCTGGGGAGCGTTTAGGCGGAGGTTGAATGCGCTCTCCGCTTGCTCGTGGCCGCCTTTCTAATCTGTTGCATTAGCAATCGTTGCGCGTGACTCTGGTAGTGGTTCCTTGCCGTCACGATCCCGACCTTGCGATTGCTGTGTTTGCCGGTGATGGGCACGAATTGGCAGCCCTCTTGTGGCTTTACGGCCATCGCGGGGACTGCTGATACGCCCATGCCTGCGCATACCATAGCCAGGATGGTCGCAAACTGTCCGCTTTCAAATATGACATTCGGTGACATGCGAACTTTGCTGCAGGCTGCTATGAGGCCGTCGCGGAAGCAGTGACCTTCTTTCAGAAGGAGGAATGGCTCTTCGTTCAGTTCCTCCAGACTGATGGAACGCCGCGGCGCCAATGGATGCTTCTTGGGAAGAACGGCGAAGAACTTTTCTTCAAAGAGTTTTTCAGTCTGGAATTCGACTCCTTCTATAGGCAGCGCTGCGATGGCGAGATCGATAGTGCCATCCGCAAGGCCTTGGCGCAGTACTGGGGTGATCTCTTCCAGCACCTTCACGGAGATGTTCGGATGATGGGCGGCAAATCCATTGAGCAGTTTCGGCAATAGATATGCCGCGATGGTTGGGATGATGCCGAGAACGACCTCTCCTCTTTCATCACCAGACATATCGCGCAACTCGCTCTTGGCTTCGCCAACCTCGCGCAAGATGCGTTCGGCTTTCGGCAAGAATGCTTTGCCGAAAACAGTAAGCCGCGCCGAACGCGGCAGCCTGTCGAAGAGGCGAGCCCCAAGCTCGGCCTCAAGCTTGAGAATTTGTTGGGAAAGCGAGGGTTGCGCCACGTGTTCTGCTTGTGACGCGCGCGTGAAGGTGCCATGTTTGGCGACCGCGCAAAAGTAGCGAAGTTGATGGATCTCCATGAAAACCTGCCAGACGCAAATCCTATAGAACTCATAGGAAACATATATTTTACGCCTATCTCTATAAAGACGAGAATAGATGCATGGATAAAGAACTAGCAGCCGCAGCCGCCTCTGGCGAAAGTGCCCAGACGACATCTTCTGAAGCAAAATGCCCGATGGGGCATGGAGCAAAACGAGCTCACACCAATTCTGACTGGTGGCCGAATCAACTTAACCTCAGCGTCTTGCACCAACATTCGGAGCTCTCTGACCCAATGGGTGAAAGCTTCAATTATGCCGAGGAGTTCAAGACTCTGGACTTGAACGCAGTGATGCAAGACCTGAACGTGTTGATGACGGACTCCCAGGAATGGTGGCCGGCAGACTTTGGTCATTACGGTCCGTTCTTTATTCGTATGGCATGGCATAGTGCGGGTACGTATCGTATCGGCGACGGCCGCGGGGGAGCCGGCTT
>JAICWB010000161.1 GCA_025935035.1 Terriglobales bacterium | reverse complement strand
GCAGGTCAAGGAGCATGCGCGGAAAGCCAAAACGTAAGTCCATTCCCTTACGACGTGAATTCTTTGATCAGCCGGTTCAAGAACCAGACCGGCACCATCAATGCCGCAACCAGTCAGCAGCCGGTGATCAGCGGACAGTCTCCATATAACCTGAGCTGCAGCGGAAGCCCAGTAAGTTGCGGTACTGTGAGCACAGGACAGTTCGGTCAAGTACCTTCCAATTTCGGTACGCTGCAAACTGACGGTACTCCAACTGGCAATATCAATCAGACGACCTACGTACCCGGAAACCTGGATCTGCAAGCTCATAACAGCGGTTCGGGCATCCTTGTCGTGGACGGCGATCTGACGGTCCATGGTGGAATCACTTTCTACGGTCTTATTATCGTAAAAGGAGCAATCACATTCACCGGCGGCGGCAGTGGCGGCGGCAGCAACATCATTGGTGCGGTACTAGCGGGCCAGTCAGCCCAGGCTGACACCCTCGGTGGCAGCGCCCAGTTCCAGTATGACTCTTGCGCGCTGGCCAACGCCCAAACCGGACAAGCCCCTCACGTTCTGGCAACACGCGAGATCGAATATTAAGGAGACGTAATGCGACTCGGAATGCTAACTACTTTTTTTCTTTGCGTCGGAAGTGCAATGGCCTTGGGGCAGACGTCGTCAGGCACAGCGGACCAGCAGCCCTCAGCGGTGACGGTTACTCCGGCCCAGCCGCAGGCTGCAGACCCAACTACTCCGCCGAAGAAAAAGAAGCACGTTTACACGAGCGAAGACTTCAAGGCGGCAGACCCGAATGACACACCTTCGCCTACGGCGAGCGGAGACTCGGCAGGGGCTGGTTCCGCCGCGGGCGCGGCTAGCGATCCAGCGAAATCCGGCAAATCCACTACGGCGAAGAAAACGGCCAAGAAACCAGACCAGGCCGCCATCGATAAACAGCAAGCGAAAGTAGATGAATTAAAACAGCAGGTTGAAGGCGAAACGAACGTGATTGCCAGTCTGCAAAAGCAGATCGCAGACGTGCCATCCCGGGCGGACAACATGGGACCAGGCCTGGCAAAGCAGCAGAGTGACCTGGTACAAATGAAGAAAGATCTGGCGGACGCGCAATCACAACTGGATGCGATGAAGAATCCTAAATAGCTTTCCCCTTCAGAGAGCCAGGGCCGGCTTGATGCCGGCCCTTACTTTTTCCTGGCGTAATGCCAGCGCGTAGTGAATCCTGTCTGCATCGCGCTGCGGCCATACGCCGCGGCGTACCCAGCGAGATTTGAATCCACAACCGGGCTGTCGAGCGGCTCTGCGGTTACTGTGTATGAATCTGCGGGTACACCGCTGATCACGTAAGAGCCGTCCGGTAACGTCATGGCGCCTATCGGTGACTTCCTGATGTTGAATGCAGCAAAGGGCTCGGCGGAAGTAGTGGAATCCGCAAATACGTGCGCCCCAAAGACCCCCGCACCACCGAAACGTACCGTACCGGCGATGCTGACGGTGGGAATGTCGGGCGCTGCTTTGCCGTAGTTCACGGAGATGGCGGCCACGTCGTCATAGCTCAAGCGTGTCTGCATCGGCGGAGCGAAGGGGTACATCACAGCGCGCACCACCGCCGAATGTGCCAATCCGAAAAAGTGACCGATCTCATGGGTGGCAACCGTCTGAAGGTCCTGTCCGCCTGCGGAGCCATCGACAGTGAAGTCATGCGCCGAGTTGAAGATGATGTCCGCGTCTAGTATTTGTCCTGCGAATTGTGTGGTGCCGCCATTTCCGTCCGGCACTCCGGCTTCGGTGGCCACGGTGGTCATGGTTACGGCGAGTGTTTCCGGTTCCGAGTCAAAGTCGCCATGACAAACGAAGCAGATAAGGTTCGTGCCGTCCATGCCGAATGTGGTCACGGCGGAATCGTTTCCGCGCGTCACGTTGAGAGCGGCGTTGGGCGCTGAAGTCCAGGTGTCAAACGCTGCTTGGACCACGTCTTCCACTGGCCGCGCGCCCGCGATGTTTGGGCCGTGCGCCGGATTGATATTCCAGACTAGCTGCGCGGATTGAGGCCAACGGTCTGCATGAACGGCGCCGCCTATCAGCGTCAGATTGTTCGAATGCGGCGAGGCAGCCGGCGCGAGCACGAGAAGCACAGCTCCTACGAAAGATGTAATCGCGAACCTGCGCATGTTCATTTCCCGCTCCGGCTTACCCTGGCATGAACAATGTTCTCAAGCTGCGATAGCCGCATGTGTGGGTGCGCGTAGTGGCCGATGGAGCCATTCGATACCTGTTCGACGTTCGACATGCCGTTGCTTACGGTCGCTTCGCCCTTTTCCGATGTGATATTAAAATCGCCCTGGATAAATCCGGTGATGACGGCTGTACCATCATTGGCGCGCGAAGGATGCACGAAGAGGACGGCTTGCTCGCCGTTCTTGAACTGGCGGATACCGGCGACCTTCTGTTCATAGCCCTCTGCGCGTCCGCCCATCTGCTTCACCATGATGGTCGTTGGGGCCGTGCCCTTGAGTGCGCGAGTCACGTGAAACTTCGTGTAAGTGAATATCTGCGTATGCGAAAGGTTCCACTGCGAATACGATTCGCCCGCGACGACTTCGACTACGTGACTCGAAGCATCGGTAAGACGTTCGATCGACATTGGAACGACCGTGGTAGCGAAGCTAAAGTTACAGCTCAAAAAGAGCGCGAACAGTGGAAGCAGTCTTTTCACGGCAACACCTCGAGGCCGCCGGTGAAGGTCGTCATGTCATCATGCGGACTTCGGAGACGGACGGTGCGTGCGCCGAGAGCCGCGTCCGAGGCGACAATGACATCGAACGAAACGCCGGAGTCACCATCGACGGAAGTTATTCCCTGAAGATTACTGATGGTGATGTCGGGCGGGCCGGAGATAGTGGCGCTCAGTGCGGCGTTCAACCCCGGACCAAACATCAGTATCGTCATCTTTGCGCCACGGTGGATCACGTCTCCCACATTGCTGGCTCTTCCGCCGTTACCCAGCGGTACGACGCCCAGCATCTCGGCGTTGGGAGTGGGTGAATCGGCCGGCGTTGAAACATTGATGTCTATTCCTGTAACAGATTGTCCACTGCTTACCGTCACGACATGCGCATCCGTGAGAGGCGCGGGGGCCGGAGGTGCGGGCGTAGGCGGCGCGGGATTCGGAGCGGATGGTGCGCCGGCATCTACCGCAGACTGACTCAGGGTTCCACTGCAACCACAGATAAGGCAGACCAATGCAACAACGAAAAATGAACTGAAGCGTGACAACTAAGGGCCCTCGATTCCAGCAACTCTGAATCGCATTGGTAGAGATGCTGGTACTTAAGCGCGTGTTGTCATGCTTTGGATTGTGCGTGGCCCGGCGGACACTTAGAATCGGAGCACCCATGCTTGCGTTGAAGAACAGTTCTAAATCCGCGTTTCGCAGGCGCCTTCTCGGCTGGTATGACGCTAACCGCCGCAACTTGCCTTGGCGGCAGACGCGCGATCCCTACAAGATCTGGGTCTCAGAGATCATGCTGCAGCAGACACGTGTGGCCGCCGTGATCGAGTATTACAAGCGCTTCCTGAAAGCCTTTCCGAACATAAATGCGCTGGCGCGGGCCGATGAAGAAACCGTACTCGCACATTGGAGTGGGTTGGGATATTACCGACGCGCGAGAATGCTGCGCGCCGCAGCCCAGCAGCTGGAAGCCGCGAAGCGAGAGATGCCGCGGACCGCGGGGGAACTGCTGGAACTGCCAGGCATCGGGCGGTATACGGCAGCGGCGATCGCAAGCATCGCCTTTCGAGAGCCGGCCGCAGTCGTGGATGGCAATGTGGAGCGGGTGCTGGTTCGGATGGCAGGCGAAAACGAAGCCGATTCGGTCGATTTCTGGACGACTGCACAAGAATTGATCGACACCGATCGTCCCGGCGATTTCAACCAGGCAATGATGGAGTTGGGTGCCACCGTTTGCCTGCCGAAAAATCCGGCTTGTGGTGCGTGCCCCCTAAAGCAATGGTGCGGCACTCGCGGCGAACACAAAACGGCTAAGCCGGCTGCAAGAAAAACCTCCACCGTTGGATATGTTGTTGCGGGCCATGGACCAAAGATTGCCCTCACGCAACGGCCGAAAACGGCGCGACTTATGCCGGGCATGTGGGAGTTGCCGTTGCTCCATCGCTTACCGCGCCACGCGCCTTTGTTCACGCTGCGCCACTCCGTAACCACCACGGACTATGTTGTTAAGGTGTGGCGCGGCAGGCCGCCAAAGGGTTCGGTACAATCAAATGTTGCGCAGGCGTCAAAGCTGCCGCTGACCGGGCTCACCAGGAAGATCCTGCGACGGCTCTCGTTATTGCGCGATTAGGAGGCAGAATGCCGGCATTGGAAGCGGGCGCGAACGCCCCAAATATATCGCTTACCAACACGCAAGGCCAAACATTCTCTCTTGACCAGGCACGCGCCAATGGTCCAGTGATCGCGGCGTTCTTCAAAGTGGGGTGCCCCACTTGCCAGTATGCATTCCCTTTTTTTGAACGCATCTTCAAGGCCTACCCACAGGACAAAGTTAAGTTGGTCGGCGTGTCACAAGACTCCAAAGCTGATACCGAAGCTTTCGCCAAAAAATTCGCCGTCACCTTTCCCATTCTGCTCGATGACACCAAGAAATATCCCGCCTCCAACGCATATGGCTTAACCAATGTTCCCTCCACTTTTTTAGTCTCTTCCGCAGGCAAGATCGAACGTTCGATCGTAGGTTGGGACAGGAAAGAGATCATGCAACTGAACGAGGCCATGGCCAAGGCAGCAGGAGTCGCGCCTGTACAAATCTTCAACGCGGGCGAGCAAGTGCTGGATTTTAAAGCGGGTTGAGGTTCCAAGAATTAGCCTGCCGGTCGGCAAGCAAAGAAAAAACCTGGTATTGGAGAACCGCAAAATGCGCAAGGCAGTCTTTGTGTCTTTCGTCCTGCTCTTATCTATTTTTTCTTTTTCGCAAAAATCTCACTCACACAGGAAGAGTTCTGGCGCAAGTTCGGGCGTAGATGGGTCGCTGCCACCTGCGGCGCAAGCAGCTCTTAAATCAGTGGACGCGGAGAAGATCCGCCAGCACGTGCGCTTTCTTTCGCATGACCTGCTCGAAGGCCGCGGCACCGGCCAACGAGGTGGCGACATCGCGGCAGAGTACATCGCCACACAGTTCGCCCTCTACGGTCTTAAGCCGGCGGGCGATAACCACTCCTACATCCAGAAGGTACCTTTGGTGGGCGTGACGCCGGAGCCGGAGCAAAGCAAGTTCGTGCTTGAGCCGGCCAAGGGTGCCGCTATGCCGCTGAAGTTTCTTGATGATTATGTGGTGTACAACCAGCACCTCACCGAGCGCACTCAAGTAGACGCCGACATCGTGTTCGTTGGCTATGGCATTGAAGCGCCGGAGTATCAGTGGAACGATTACAAAGATGTGGACGTGCGCGGCAAAGTGCTGCTCATGCTGGTGAATGAACCGCCGTCTGACGACCCGAAATTTTTCACCGGCAAAGCGCTGACTTACTATGGACGCTGGACCTATAAATATGAAGAAGCCGCGCGCAAAGGCGCAGTCGGCGCCATCCTGATCCATAAGACGGACATGGCCAGCTATCCGTGGGAAGTGGTGCGCAATTCCAACTCGGGCGAGAAGTCGTATCTCAAGACGAACGATCCGCGTCTCGACGCGGCCGCGTGGATCCAACTGGAAGTCGCGCGCAAACTCGTCGCCGACAATGGCATGGACCTTGACCAGTTGATGAAGCAGGCGCAATCGCGTGACTTCCGGCCCATTCCGATCAACGCGAAACTAGACGCGACCATCGTCAGCAAGGTGCGTCCGATCCAATCGCAGAATGTCATCGCTCTATTGCCTGGCTCAGATCCCCGACTAAAGAATGAGGCGGTGATGTTCACCGCGCACTATGACCATCTCGGCATTCGTCCAGACCAGCCTGGTAACAACATTTATAACGGCGCCGACGACAATGCCACCGGCTGCGGCATTTTGCTCGAAATGGCACGCGCGATGGCGGAAGCCAAACAGCATCCGAAACGGTCGGTCATCTTTGCATCCGTTACCGCCGAAGAACAGGGTTTGCTTGGTTCCGAATATCTCGGGAAACATCCGCCAATTCCGTCCGGCAAGATCGCGCTCGACTTGAACTATGACGATCTTCCGGCGATTGGAGTGCCTGAAGAAACGGAGGTTGTAGGCTCGGAGCGCACCAGTTTTTATCCCACGGTTGAAGCCACCGCAAAAGCTTTCGGACTGACGATCAAGCCGGACTCGAATCCAACGGCGGGTTACTACTATCGTTCAGACCACTTCAGCCTGGCGCGCGTGGGTGTGCCGTCGTTCTCAGTGAGTGAAGGCATGAAGTTCCAAGGGCACACTCCAGAATGGGGACAGCAACAGGCAGATGACTACACCGCGCATCGCTACCACCAACCTTCAGACGAGTACAAACCGGAGATG
>JAICWB010000342.1 GCA_025935035.1 Terriglobales bacterium | reverse complement strand
TGAACATTGTCATCGCCGGAACCGTGCACGATCAGCAGATTGCCTTTCAATCCTGACGCGAAGTTGATCGCCGAGCCGCTCTTGTATCCCTCGACATTATCCTGCGGCAGCCCCATGTAGCGTTCCTGGTAGATGGAGTCATACAGGCGCTGGTCGGGCACAGGCGCAACCGCCATGCCCACCTTGTACAGATCAGGCGAGCGGAACATTAAGTTGAGCGTGTTGGTGCCGCCGCCGCTCCATCCCCAAACGGCGACGCGGTCCAGATCGACGAAGCTGTCCATCTTGCCCAGTGAACGAAGAGCCTGGGCTTGCTGCTTGGACGAGAGAACGCCGACATTGCCATAGACGGCCTTGCGCCATGCGCGGCCGCGTGGCGCCGGCGTGCCGGAATTATCGAAACTCACGACGATGTATCCGAGCGAAGCGAGGTAACGGTGAAAGAGCGCGCCGTTGCCGCCCCAGCGATCAGTCACGGTCTGCGATGCCGGTTCACCGTAGATGTTCACCAACACCGGATATTTCTTTTGAGGATCAAAGTCAGCCGGTTTGATCATCCAGCCGTCCACCGTTACACCATCACCGGCATCAACTTTGAAGTACTCAGCCGAATTCGCGAGGAACTGCGCGATCTTCTTCTTGTATTCGGCGGTGTCGCTGCTCATGCGCACGAGCTTATGGTCCGGCAGAGACACCAGCTCGCGCATCCCGGGATCATTGATATTGGAAAAGATGTGGAAGGCGTACTTCCCATCGGGCGAAATGTTGTAATTATTGGAGCCTGTGAAATTTTCAGGCGTGACGCGTACCGGATCGGACGAGCCGTCCAGCGGCGACCGATAGAGGTAGCGCTGCGTGGCATTATCAGGTGACGCGATGAAATATAGCCAGCCGCCCTTTTCATCCACGCCCTCGATCCCGGTCGTGTCCATTGCCCCGCGCGTGACCAGCGTTTCATGGCCGCTGCGGTCGATGGCCCAAACGTGCATCCAGCCATCTTTTTCGCTGACCGCAAGGAACTGGCGGCCGTCATGAATTGGTTGGGCTTCCGGCAGTCCGCCAAAGCCGACGGTGATGAAGGCATCATCGTGATCACGCCACATCTGGTGGACAGCGCCGGAGCTTGCATCAGCCAGCAGATAATTGTCAGTATTCTGTAGCCGATTGAGTTGCTGAATGAGAAGCGTGTTAGTGTCGGCCCACTGCAAACGCGCGATGTAGTTCTGCCGCGCATCGCCGGGGACCTCCATCCACTTCACGCTCCCCTTTCCATCGGCATTCACAACGCCGGCGCGCACCGCTGAATTTGTGGTTCCCGCCAGCGGATACGGAACCTGCATCTCCACCGGATATGGGCCCGTTTGCGGATATGGAATGTCTGTAACAATCTCGCGTTCTTTGCCCAGGTAGTACATGAGCGCGAAGTCTCCCACGTTGTGGAGGTCAAATTGCCAGAACGCGATCCGCTTCCCGTCCGGACTCCAACGAAAACAATCGTGCAGGTCGAGTTCTTCCTCGTTCACCCAATCTGAAGCGCCGTTGCTCACAAGGTCAGAACCATCATTTGTGATGCGTTGGATTTTTCCGCTCGCAAGGTCTTCCACGTAGATGTCATTCTTTTTGACATACGCGACCTTTGTCGCCTCGGGATTGAATTTGGCATACATCAAGCTGGCTTCCGGAGCGTCTCCGCCGAGTTTCTTCAGCTTGCCCGTAGTGCGGTCGAAGAACCAGTAGTCTCCGCGAGAGTTGGTGCGCCATCCGCGGCGGGTATTCGTGAAGATAAGGACGCGCTGGTTGTCCTTCGACCAACTAAGTCCCGCAGTCTGTAACGGCTCTTTTGCGCCCGCGGGTGTGAGCTGGGCGGCGGAGATCAGGACGTCGATCTTCTTGCCCGTCGCAGTGTCATATTTGACGAGGTCGCGCCCATGTCCATCGGCCGCCGGCTCCATCGTGAGGTAGGACTGTCCCCCATCGAACCAGCGCGGCGCCGGCGCAGGACGGTCACTGAATTCGCCAGTAAAGATGCGGGTGATAGTGTCTTTTGGCGTTTCTGCCGCGGGTGCAGTTTGCTGGGCGATCAATCCCGCCGAAAACATCAGGATTGA
>JAICWB010000276.1 GCA_025935035.1 Terriglobales bacterium | reverse complement strand
TCGAAGTGATCGGAACCGGCGCCGAAAGCCCGCCATCATGACGGACCGGCGTCGCGGCCGGATCATCTTCCGGCGTGACGAACTGAATGTCCTGGTAATCCATGTTCAGGCTGTCGAGGGCTTCCTGAATCAGGTCGCCGTATTTGTCCTGAACGTGGCGGAAGTCCGAAGTAGGGACCCGGACGTACATAATGCCGTTGCTGGAGTGCGAATAACGAGTCGGTTTGAGCCAGGTATCGTATGAGTGCCGGTTGATTTTCTTTTCAAGCGCGTCGAGAACGCGCAACCAAGGATTCGGACTGAGTGTAGGAGTCGGAACGGACATAGAGTATTAAATTTTCTTGCGGGCCGTGGCTGGGACAGGCCCTTCTTAAACCTGGTCAGCAGTACTGAATTGCTCTAGTTGCCAGCAGAGAAGTAAAGTTCATGAGCTGGCGCGGACGTTGACAAAAATTGATTCGACAGAACGGCATACTAGCACAAAAAATTTCTGTTTGTGGAAATCTTTTCGGCAAAAATTTTTGCTTGAACAAAATCAAAACGTTGGAAGAAATTTCTGTCAAGCGCTGACGATGCAACTGCTACAAACCTTGTGCAACGCGGTGTTCGCGCGTGTCCGACTCAGCGATTCACCTCAGCTCTTATCCCTCGCGGCCCGATTATTTGCTTGACTAGCATCGTTGACTTGGCGTTGGGTTCGGCCTAATATCTTCGCCCTGACGGTCGCTTCGTGAACGCCGAAAAGTTTCGCGCTGCCATGTCATCGAGAAGCTCGGCGGTGGAAGCATAGGTGTCGTCTACAAAGCCGAGGACGTGCGGCTGCACCGTCTTGTGGCGCTGAAGTCCCTTCCATCGAATCCCGCCTCAGCAGGCGCTCGTCCGATTCCAGCGTGAAGCGCAGGCCCGCGTCTGCTCCAATCGTCGGCTCGGGCGATAGCGGCTCTGCGCCGCAGTAAGTGCCCAGGTTTACCGTTACTCCGCTGTCATTTATACTTTTCCTTCACTCATTCGCAGTTGTCGAAGACAGGAGCGCAGGATTTTTCATGCCCAAACGTACATTCCAGCCGAACCGTCGCCGCCGCTCGAAGGTCCACGGCTTTCGCACCCGTATGAAGACCAAGAGCGGACGCGCCGTCATTTCTCGGCGCCGCGCCAAGGGTCGCAAGAGAGTTTCCGTTAAGCCAGGATTCCGCGAGTAGAGCAATACCTTAAGCCACCGTTTCACGAAATTGAATCATTGAATCATCGGCAAAACGGTGCGTACCGCGCTGCAATGATTCAATAACTAAATGACTCAATGATTCAATCTCCGGGCCAGCGGTTTCCGAAGACGCATCGGCTCTTGCGTCACGCGGATTTTGAGCGAGTGTATAAGCAGGGGCGCCGCCACTTCGCTGCGCATATGACGGTGTTTTACCTGGCGCGTGTTGGCGAGGCGGCAGATGGCAGCGTGGGTTCACGCGTGGGGTTCACGGTGAGTAAGGCGCTGGGCGGAGCCGTTCAGCGGAATCGCATGAAACGGCGCTTGCGGGAAGCCGTGCGATTGCAAGGGGTTCCGGCGGGATTGAACACAGACGTCGTCATCAACCCCAAGCGCACGTTACTGACAGCCGAGTTTGTTGACCTTCGGAACGAAATTGCCAAGGCATTCGTAGTAATTGAAAAGACGTTGCAGCATAAGAAAGAGAAGCGTTGAGACTGAGCCGCATCCCAGCCGAAATCCTGATCGCGCTTCTGCGCGGCTATAAGCGCGTGCTCTCACCTCTGTTTCTTCCGTCCTGCCGATACACGCCCACCTGCTCCGAATACGCGTTGGAAGCAGTAGATCGCCATGGTGCGGTGCGCGGATCGGTACTGGCGGTTGGGCGCTTATTGCGGTGTCACCCCTTCGTGCACGGTGGGTACGATCCCGTTCCCGGGATCAAGACTTTAGACAGCTGCGGAGCTCCGCTCCGCCGGACAGCCGAGGGCGTCTGTCCCCACGCGAGTTAATCCATGCCTGAATACAAGAGCCCACAATCCGAACCCGGCATGGATAAGAACATCCTGCTGATTTTTTTGCTGATGGCGATTGCCATCTTCGGGGCGCAGCTGTACATGCGCAAATACGAGCCGCAAGCACCGCAGCAGCAGAAGAGCACTGCGCAACCTACGCAGCAGCCGATTCAGCCGGGCGCACCGTCTACACAGCCCGCCGCCGCTGAAATCGCTCAACCAGCGAAGGCCATCAAAGGGAAGTCCGTAACTGCGCAAGCTCCCACCAACGTCCAGGCCACCTCCGAATCCGAAACTGTCATTGAGAACGATCTCTACCGCATTACCTTCACGAATCGCGGCGCACAGGTGAAGTCATGGATCTTAAAAAAGTTCAAAAACGATAACGGCGAGCCGCTCGACCTGGTAAATTCGAATGCGGCCGCGAAGTACGGATATCCGTTGTCGTTGTGGACCTATGACGAGAACGTCCGCAACACGCTGAACTCCGCGCTTTACGTACCGAGCACAACTGCCACGCTGCAGGCCCCGGCACAAATTCAGTTTGATTTCTCAAATGATTGGCTGACGGTTCGCAAAACTTTCCATTTTGACCACAGTTACGTGATCGGTGTTGAGACTTCGGTGTTTTCGAACGGCAATCCGGTCCATGCCTTCCCGGCGTGGCCTTCGGGTTTCGGCGATGAGATGAGCTTGTCCGGCTACGCGTCGGCTGAACTGGAGTATCAGGTCAACGACAACACCGAGAGAGTCAGCGTCAAAAAAATCTCGGGCGGCAACACACTTCAAGGCCGCTACAACTGGATCGGCGCCAGCAGCCAGTATTTCGGAGCGGCTTTCATTCCTGACTCTGCGGACAACGTGGTTGCGGTGACGCTGAACAATTCGATCGACATCGTTACCGATTCCAGCAAACCGAACGAGACCAAGCCTGTAGATGTCCCGGGAATTGCTGTCGGTCGCCCAGGCAATACGACGGAACGATTGTTTGCCGGACCGAAAGCGCTCGCCGTGCTCGAGTCGGTTTCGGTGCCCACCATCAGCGGGGCCGCCAAAGACCTGCGCTCGATGATCAACTTCGGCTGGTTCGGGCCGATCGCCCGGCCGCTGTTCTTGTGGCTGCGTTGGACGAACCAGTACATCCACAACTGGGGATGGTCGATCGTTCTCCAGACCATCATCATTACCATCGCCTTAGTTCCGCTGCGGTATTACCAATTAAAGTCGGCGCTGAAGATGCAGCGCGTGCAGCCGCAGATGAAGGCGATCCAGGAGAAGTACAAGAAGTACAGCATGCGCGATCCGCGCAAGCAGGAGATGAACAAGGAGATCGGCGAGCTGTACAAACGCGAGGGCGTCAATCCGGTGGGGGGATGCTTGCCCATGCTCATGCAGCTGCCTTTCCTGTATGCCTACTATCGAATGTTGAGTACGGCCATCGATCTGCGCCAGGCGCACTGGCTATGGATTCATGACCTCTCCTCCGCGGATCCCTGGTATCTACTGCCCATCGTTATGGCAGTCAGCATGTTCGTGCTGCAGAAAATGACGCCTCAGGGCGGGATTGACCCATCGCAGCAGAAGATGATGAACATCATGATGCCGGTGATGATGGGAGTGTTCTTCTTCAAGCTGCCGGCAGGATTGAACTTGTATTATGCGTTGAGCAACGTGATCATGAT
>JAICWB010000113.1 GCA_025935035.1 Terriglobales bacterium | reverse complement strand
CCCCTTTTCCCACCCCTTTCCGGTAAAATACTAGCTGCGTTAAGGTTAGAAACGGTCGTGAAGCGGTTCTGCAAGATGCTTTGCCTGCCTCTGCTGTCCTCCGATTTAGAACCAACGTAATACAAAAGCAAAGGAAGACTGCAACATCATGGAACAAGGAACAGTAAAGTGGTTCAATGACGCTAAAGGCTTTGGTTTCATCAGCCGCGAGAATGGCGAAGATGTTTTCGTTCATTTCTCCGCGATCCAGAGCAACGGTTTCCGTAGCCTGAAAGAAGGCCAGGCCGTGCAATTCAACGTTGTCAAAGGACCGAAAGGCTGGCAGGCCGAGAACGTACAGCCGCTGTAAAGCGCTGAGCGTTTCAACCGTACAGATCGTTCTTCAGCAACAAAGAGGGCGGCGTAAAAACCGCCCTTGATTTTTGTGTGGACCTCAAACCGTGCCGCGCCTCCAGCGCGCAGAGTCAAAGTCCAAAGCAAGGTCCCTCGACTTCGCGCTTACGCGCTCCGCTCGGGATGACAATCTCATAAGGAATAAATATTTTGAATAGCAACATCCGTAACATCGCCATCATTGCCCACGTTGATCACGGCAAGACCACGCTGGTTGACGCCATGCTTCGCCAGAGCGGCACCTTCCGCGCCAATGAACACACTGAAGACCGCGTTATGGACTCCAATGACCTGGAGCGCGAGCGTGGCATCACCATCCTGGCCAAGAATACGGCCGTTTTTTATCACGACATCAAGATCAACATCGTGGATACGCCCGGCCACTCCGACTTTGGTGGCGAAGTGGAACGCGCGCTCAAGATGGTGGACGGCGTGATGCTGCTGGTGGACGCCAGCGAGGGCCCGCTTCCGCAGACACGGTACGTGCTGGCCAAGGCGCTCGAGCAGAACCTGCCGCCCATCCTGGTGATCAACAAGATCGACCGCCCGGACGCGCGCGCGCAAGAGGTACTGAATGAGGTTTATGACCTGTTCATTGACCTTGACGCGAAAGAAGACCAGCTCAACTTCCCTGTTCTATACACGAATGCGAAGCTGGGCACTTCCACGGCTGACCCGAAGGTCGCTGGTGAGAACTTGCAGCCGCTGTTTGATGCGATCCTGAAGACCACGCCGCCGCCCAAGGGCACGGCGGATGGCCCGCTGCAAATTTTGGTGGCGAATCTTGACTACAGTGATTACCTCGGCCGGCTGGCCATCGCGCGTGTATTCAATGGCACGTTGAAGCAGGCAGATGAGGCGTCGATCGCTAAGCTCGATGGCTCATTCCAGAAGACAAAGGTCACCAAGCTCTATTCGTTCAACGGCCTGAAACGCATTGATATTGATAAGACTGAAGTGGGTGACATCATCGCAGTCGCGGGCGTGGAGGGCATCACCATCGGCGAGACCATCACCACGGTGGAGAACCCGACGCCACTGCCGAAGATCACCATCGACGAACCCACCATTGCCATGCAATTCACCATCAATACCTCGCCGCTGGCGGGACGTGAAGGCCAGTATGTGACATCGCGCAACTTGCGCGACCGGCTCGACAAAGAATTGCTGACGAACGTTTCACTTCGCGTTGAACCAAGCGGCACTGACACCTTTCGTGTTGCGGGACGCGGCGAACTGCAGCTCTCCATCTTGATCGAGATGATGCGGCGTGAAGGTTACGAGTTGATGGTGGGCAAGCCGGAGATCGTGACCAAGACTGTGAACGGCAAACTGATGGAGCCGGTGGAGCTGCTGACCATCGATATTCCCGAAAGCTTCGTCGGAGTGGTCATTGAAAAACTCGGCCAGCGCAAAGCGCAGATGAGCAAGATGCACAACCACGGCTACGGACGCGTGCGCATGGAATTCAAATGCCCCAGCCGGGGATTGATCGGCCTGCGAAGCGAACTGCTTACTGACACGCGCGGCACCATCGTGATGAATTCCCTGTTTGACGGCTACACGCCGTGGCTGGGCGAGATCCCGCACCGGCTGACTGGAGCGATGGTCTCAGACCGCGTGGGCGTGACTACTTCTTACGCACTGTGGAACCTGCAAGAGCGCGGCGAGCTGTTTGTTGGCCCTGGCACCGAGGTCTATGAAGGCATGATCATCGGCGAGAACGCCCGCGAGGTGGATCTGGATGTGAACATTGTGCGCGAAAAGAAGCAGACCAACATGCGCTCATCCGGTGCGGACGAAGCCATCCGGCTTGTTCCCCACAAAGCTCTGAATCTGGAGCAGGCGATCGAATTCATCGCCGACGATGAGTACGTGGAAGTCACGCCGAAGAACTTGCGCTTGCGGAAGAAAATATTGCAGGCGAATCGGCGGCCTAAAAAGGGCGTGCCTGACAAGGTCGCGGCGGAGTGACGTAACCCACCTGCGAAAAGCGCGCAGGTGGGGCACCCATCGTGGCGGCACGTGGCTATTTGAGGTGTTACCCCGAGACCGCAAATGTGTTACTTTATCGCCAACATTTGAGGGCTTTTCCAACCGTCACCCGCTACAATAGGGGCGAGGCTGCCTTTATTGCGGCCTGCCTCCCTATTTCCATTTAGAATGCAGGCGGTTCTTTAGACCTGTGACCGGTCGCAGGCACAGCTAGGTGGTCCCGTTTCGGAGTAGAGTCTCGTATGGCGCTGGGGTTTGGATTCAACAAAGTAAAGGTGATGGCCGCTGCGGAGAAGTATGTCCAGCAGGGCAAGCTACAGAACGCCGTCGGCGAATACGAGAAGGTCATCAAGGAAGACCCGAACGATCTCACCGTCCTGAATACTATCGGCGACCTGCAATCCCGCCTGGGACAGAACGTCAAAGCCGTTGACGCTTTCAAGAAGGTTGGCGAGGCCTATGCCAAGAACGGATTCACCGTTAAGGCCATCGCCATGTACAAGAAGCTCACCAAGTTGTCACCCGACGTGACAGAGAACCTTCTGCGCCTGGCTGAGCTCTACACGATTCAAGGCCTCTACAACGACGCTCGTGGACAGTACGTACACGTTGCGGATGCGTACTTGAAATCCGGCAATAACGACGAAGCCGCCAACGTCTTCCAGAAGATACTGGAGCTTGATCCAGACAACGCCGCCATGCAGACGAAGCTGGCGGACCTTTACATCAAGCTCGGCAAGAAGTCAGAGGCGCGAAACATCTTCTTCACCGCGGCACAGTCGTTGTACGCAAAGCAATCGATGGACGCTTCCGCGGAAGCGCTCGAGCAGGTGCTCGTCCTTGATCCGAAGAATGTAGATGCACTGCTGCTGCGAGGCACCATAGCAGCAGAGGCCGGTGATGGCACCACGGCCATGCAATACCTGGGACAGATCCCGGAGCCGGACGCGAATCCTGACGCACTGCGCGGGCTTTTGCGCGCGCAACTGTTGCAGAAGAATTTTGAGGAAGCCAGGAACATAGTCTCAAAGCTGGCCTCCACGCACAAAGACGCCACTGGGGCGAGTTGGTATGCAGAGACGCTGTTGAATGCCGGCGACTTTGACAATGCCATGCAGGTGTATGACCAGTATGGCGAGCAGGTAATAGCTGCGAACAAATCAGGCGCAGTGAAGTTCCTGAATACGGCGCTCACTAAGGTGAAGGACAGCCCCAAGGCCCTCGAAGTCGTCCGCAAGCTATTCAAGCAAGCCGGCGATACGACTCACGAGGCCGAGATACTAGAACTGCTTGGTCATGCCTACGCCCATGACAATGACCTGAAGAAGGCGAAAGAGATCTATAAGCAGCTGGCGGAGAGTGAGCCGGACAATCCTCTGCATGAGCAGAACTATAAGCAGATCGTGCAACGGCTGGGCGAAGATGTAGCCGCTGCTCCGCTTACCGCCGAGCAGGGCGCGCAGGCGCTGATGATCGAGGAGATGGACCATAAGGCTCCGGTCATCGTGCAGAGCTACTCTGCCGATATTGAAGCGGCAGTGCAGTCCGCCATCGCCGACTCCGAACTTTTCGACTCCTACAACCTGCCGGCGAAAGCGGTCGCCCCTCTTGAAAAAGGCCTGGAGAAAGCCCCTCGCGACTTCCAGATCAATCAGCGGTTGGCGAATCTGTATCCAAAAATGAACCGCTTCGCTGATGCGGCGAAGAGCTGCCAGATTCTCTCTGAGTTGTACACGGCGGAGAAGAATGAGGCGGAAGCGAAAAAGTTCGCTGAGCTTTCGCAAAAATATTTAGCGCTTGCGCCGGAGCTGCCGCCGGCACAGTCATCCACAGCGGTTGCAGAAGCGCCCGCTGCCGAGGCTCCCGCCGCCGCCGGGTTTTCGATGGAGGTGCCTGCGCCGGCTGAAGCGTCGGTAGAGATGATCAATCTGGCGCCGCCTGCTCCGGCCGAACCGCCGCCGGCAGAGCGCAGCGGGTCGCACGATTTCGACATGGACCAGTGGGAGAGCATGCTGTCAGTGGATGCCGGCACTGCGGCTCCTCCCGCGCCCACGCAAGAGGCGCCGATATCAATGGAAGTGCCTCCTGCGATCGAGATGCCAGTTGAGGCCGCGCCGGTCGAGATGGCGGTAGAAGCACCTGCGGCTCCGGAACCAACGACGTTCGACCTCACACCGCCTGCTGCCGACGCGCCTGCAGTGCAAGAATTTGGATTTGAATCCGCCGCCCCCGTAGTCGAAGAAGCTCCTGCGATCGTTGAGCCCGAGCCGGAACCTGCTCCCCCGCCTCCGCCGCCCGCGCCGAAAGTGGTTGCGCCACCACCTCCGCCACCGGAGCCGAAAGCTCCGCCGGCAGCTGCCGCTTCGGCAGCGACCAAGACTGCGCCTAAACCCGCGCCTGAGGAAGAAGATGATCTGCTCGGCGATTTAGTGTCAGGACTCGAAGATTCGCTCGGCGACGACTTCTCCTTTGGGGGCAAGCCAACATCTGCGCCTCCACCAAAAGTTGTTGCTCCGCCGCCTCCGGCGCCACAAGCCGCGCCTATCGCGATCGCGTCGGCTGCTGCCGCGCAAGCGGAGCCGGAAGAGATCATTGTTCCTGCACCGGTTGCGCCGGAGTCAGTACCCGCGGGTTTCAGTTCCATGTCTCACGACCTGCCGACGGAGAAGCCGGCGATCGAAAAGCACGAGGCCACATCTGCGCTCTCTGACATGTTCTCTGAGTTCAAAGAGGACGCGGAAGAGTCTGCCGGACAAGCTGAAGATCCTGACACGCATTACAACCTTGGCATCGCCTTCAAAGAAATGGGATTGCTGGACGAAGCTATTGGCGAATTGCAGAAGGTTTGCCATGCCATTGAGCATGGACACGCTTTCGAACAATCCATGCAGGCCTATACGTGGTTGGCGCAATGCCTTGTTGACAAAGGCGTGCCCCAAGCCGCTGTCCGCTGGTATGAGAAAGCCTTGAAGGTGAACGGAATAAACGAAGACAGCCGCCTCGCCGTCTATTACGACCTGGGTAATGCGTATGAAGCTGCCGGCAACCAGAAGAAGGCGTATGAAACGTTCATGGAAGTCTATTCCTCTAACATCGACTATCGCGACGTAGCCGACCGCATCAAGACGCTGAAAGCCTGACCCTCAAGTGATCAGAATCGAGCGTGCGTGAGCACGGAATCACCTATCTTGAATTCGCCACCACCCAGCCCGCCTGCTGAGACCGCAGCGGAAAAACCTTCACGCTCTGAGATCTGGCTGAAGCGGCTGAAGGTGGCCATCACCGTCATCTTCTTCATCGAACTCGGCATGGTGCTGGTGGTTATCCCGTGGACGTTTGTCTGGAGCGACAACAAACTGCTGCTCATGCATCCGCAGTGGCGCGCTTTGGTAGTCAACGGATTCACGCGCGGCGTGGTCACCGGCCTGGGATTGATCAATGTGTGGATCGGGATCTGGGAAGCGGTGCACTACACGGAAAAAGACCACAACTGAGCGGATGAACGGCTTTCATACAGTCTTTGAAGCGAGCTGGTCTGACCTGCCGTGGGTGATGACCTTGATCGGGCCGGGCATTCTCATACTCGCTTATGTGGTAGCTCGCTACTCGCCGAAGCCGCACGCGAAGGCTGTCGCGGGACTGGCACTTATCATCGGCACCTTTTGGACGATCTTCATGGGCACGCTGTTCTTTCAGTCGGCGAAGGTCGTGAGCGATTTTCATTCCGGACAGGCGCAGACGCTCGAGGGGGATGTTACGGATTTCAGGCCCATGCCCGCCACGGGTCATACGACCGAGCAATTCACGCTGAACGGGAACCGCTTCGCATATTCGAATCTTGAATTCCATGGTCCTTGCTTTGATCGCACGGTCACGGTCGGCGGACCGATGAAGAACGGACTGCAGGTGCGGCTCGCGCGCGTGGGAAATTGCATCGTGAAACTAGAAGTCGCGGATGCATCCAAGTAGCGTATCCTTGTAGCTCTTTCTTTTTGAAACGATGAAAAATCCGCCGAAGCCTCCTAAACAATCTCAGCCACTGTCTCCAAAACCGCTGCCAGAAGAGCATTTGAAAGATAAGGTGGCTCCCAAACCTTTCCGTTCGCCGCTGGCATACCTGAATCCGCAATTCATCAACAGCCCAGACGGCCGCACGTTGCGCATCCTGGCCGAGTATTGGGAGCCGCTCGGGCGTTTCCGCAAAGAGCGCGTGCAAGATACAGTGGTGTTTTTCGGCTCGGCGCGTTTCGCCAGCTTGTCCAGCGCGAAACAACAACTCGCGCTGCTGGAGAAACCGGGTTCAGCAAAGCTGGCTCCGCCGGAGGAACAACCGGACGGCAAAGGCGTTTTCTCTGTGACAGATGAAGAAGTAGAAGCGATCACCGGCGTTGATGCTCGCGGAGAACTGAGTATGAAAGTAAAGCGCGCGCATGCCGCGGTGGAGATGGCGCGCTACTACGAAGACGCCCGCAAGCTCGCGTACATGCTCACGAAGTGGTCGATGAGCATCCAGTCAAAACGCAAACGTTTTGTCGTGACCAGCGGCGGCGGCCCGGGGATCATGGAAGCTGCAAACCTTGGCGCATATGAGGCTGGCGGCAAGACTATTGGACTGAACATCCGTTTGCCGTTCGAGCAGATGCCGAACCCATACATCTCGCCGGAACTGAACTTCGAGTTCCACTACTTCTTCATGCGCAAATACTGGTTCGCTTATCTTGCCAAAGCGCTAGTCGTATTCCCCGGCGGCTTCGGCACCATGGACGAACTGTTCGAACTCCTCACCCTCGCGCAGACGGGCAAACTGGCCAAGAAGATCATCGTGATCATTTACGGGAAAGAATATTGGAACCGCATCATCAACCTGCAAGCCCTCGCCGATTGGGGAGCGATATCGCCGAAGGACCTGGAGCTATTCCAGTTCGTTGATACGCCGGAAGAAGGTTTCGAAGCGCTGAAATCCGGGCTGATCAAGTACCATCTTGAGCCGGCGCAGAAACGGGGCAAGGACGAAGGTCCGGAGATCGCCAAGACGCTGCCGTAAATAAAAAAGCGGAAGGGCCCCACGCCCTTCCGCTTCCCCAAGAGGCACAACAGTTACAACACGGCTACTGCGACAACCTTGTTCCGCCCTTGCGGATATAAATACCGCCATTGAAATTCTTAAACTGGATCTCAGGCCCGCCGCCGTTGATGGTGCCGCGCACTGTCTTGTCCATCTTCACGCGATAGCGGCCGCCCTCGCTGCTCTTCTCTTCCACCATGGGCTTCATGTTCTGTGTGGACATCACCACATCGAAGTCGCTGAACACATCGCCGCGGTCTGACGAGAAACTCACGTTGGCTTTCAGGTCTGCCGGGAAGGTCACGTCAATGTCGCCGTTCAGGGAGCTGAAGGCCATCGGCTTGCCGTTCACACGGTTCATCGTGACCAGCACCTTGCCATTGAGCGCATGCGCCACCACGCTGCCGCCAACGTTGGTGAGCGTGACGTTGCCGTTCACATCGTTCACGTCGATCTCGCCATCCACGCCGGTCACCTTGATGTCACCATCGTTGACCGTGCTGAGGATAAGGTTGGCATGCGCCGGCACGCTGATGGTCACGTCGATCGCGCGCATGTGAGAAGCGGTGCTGATGCGCACCACGTTACTCTCTTCATCGATCTCAAGGCCCGTGCTGCCGATGGAGAGCCTTTTCATGCCGGGACCGACTTCGCTGTCACGATCGCGATGGCGACGCCCCTCCTCCTCATTTCGTGCCTTCGCTTCTACGATGACGTCTTTTCCGTCATACGCTTTCACAAAGATGCTGCCCGAGACCTGCCCCAGCTTGATGGTCGCCGGGCGCGCCGGATCATCCAGCGGAACTGGGACCTTGTCTTGCGCCTGTGCTGTCATGCCCAAGGTGCCTAGGAACGCGACCGTTGTTGTTACTGCTGTTATGAATGTTTTCATGTATGAATTCCGTTTCATGTATTTGCTTCTTTCTTCTTTCAACAATGATTACTGCGTCTTGCTGCAAGTGTTACAGAGTTGCACAAGTTCCGGAGTTACGCCTGACGTTGCAAAATACGGATCGCGCCGTTCAGGTTCTCGATAGAGATCTGCGGTCCACCGTTGCCCACGCGCCCGCCGGTGTAACGGTCAGCCCGATAGACGAAGTGTCCCTTGTTACGCTCTTCTGTCGCCTGTCTT
>JAICWB010000275.1 GCA_025935035.1 Terriglobales bacterium | reverse complement strand
GACTTTGCCGGTGTCGAGTGAGACGCGCCCGATGGTGGTGTCGCGCACGGCGCGCGGCTGCTCATAGATCTCTTTGAGCATGAAGTGCTTAAAGCCGCCCTTTTCCGCCATGATGGGGTCCCAGTTGATGTGCTGCGGCTTGCGGTCTAGTGGATGGCCGTCGAAGTCTGTGATGGTCACGCCGGACTTCGTGATGATGGCCATGTCGCCGTCGGCCAGGAAGATCATGTTGCGCGTGTGGTCGAGCAGACCGGGAACATCGGAAGCGATGAAGTATTCGCCATCGCCGATGCCGACTACCGCCGGCGGGCCGTTGCGCGCTGCCACGATCTTGTCTGGATCATTCACGCTAATCACGCCCAGGGCAAAAACGCCGGTGAGCATCTTCACCGTTTTGCGAACCGCTTCTTCCAGCGTTATAGCTTTGCCGTTTCCGCCTGAGCCAAGGTGTTTTTCAACTAAATGCGCGATGACTTCTGTGTCTGTTTCGGTCGAGAACTTGTGGCCTTCCGCGATCAGATTTTTCTTGAGCGAGAGATAGTTCTCCACTATGCCGTTGTGGACTACGACTATCTTCCCCGTGCAATCGCGGTGCGGATGAGCGTTTTCTTCTGTCGGACGACCGTGCGTGGCCCAGCGCGTGTGTCCGATGCCAAAAGTTCCATCGAGCGGCCGATGTTTTAATGCGTCTTCAAGGTTCTTAAGTTTGCCTTCGGCGCGGCAAACTTCGAGCAGGGCGCTCTTGCCGGCCACGGCGATGCCGGCGGAATCGTATCCGCGATACTCCAGCTTGCGCAGGCCCTCGATGATGACCGGCACCACGCTCTTCTTACCGACGTATCCAACGATTCCGCACATGTGGTTGGCCCTTTTAGCTCCTAGCTCTTCAATTCGAAAGAAAATTCTTCGATCACCGGATTGGTCAGCACTTCGCGCGCAATGCGCTCTACTTCTTTTTCCGCCGCAGCTTTGTCCAGCCCGTCGGCGAGCGCGATCTCAAAATACTTGCCCTGGCGGATGTCCTGCACGCTTTGATAGCCCATCTTTTTGAGAGCGGATTGAATGGTCTTGCCCTGGGGATCGAGCACGGTGCGCTTCAGCGATACATAGACTTGTGCTTTCATGGTGATTGAATCCAGATTATATCGTGTGGATCGGCGCAAGCCGATGTTTGGCGGAATACCTCGTTTAGGTATGCTGTGTACCGATGAATCGACCAGATCTTTTCCGCCTAAGCGGCGCAGTCAAGCTCGACCCCGCCGTAGACGCCTGGTTCAACCAGCAGCGCGTCGAGCTAGGAGACATCGCGCGCCAATGGTTTGAAGTCATGCGCGATTGTGGCGATGATGTCCGCGAGCTCATGCATGACGGCATGCCTACCGCCTGCCTCGGCGATGCGGCCTTCGCCTATTTAAATGTTTTCTCCGCGCATGTGAACGTAGGCTTCTTCCAAGGCTCGGCTTTGCCCGATCCATCCGGCATCCTGCAAGGCAACGGCAAGTTCATGAGACATGTAAAGTTGGCGCCGGATATGCCGGCGAACTCGGCGGCGCTGCATCGGCTGATCGAGTCCGCTTATGCAGATATAAAAGCCCGCATCGAACACGGCTAACCAAGCATTCTGGTACTCTTTCTTCCCGCGTCTAACCTCTATGGCCACCACCCAAAACCCGAACACTAGCGAACTTTCCAAACTCCGCAAAGAGATGGGCCTGCTCGATGTGGTCCTGTTCAACATTGCGGCCGTGCTTGGCCCACGATGGATCGCCCGCGCCGCGCACTCCGGGCAGTCGTCCATCAGCCTTTGGATCTTCGCCGCTGTTTTCTTCTTCGTGCCCAGCGCGCTGGTCATCGCCGAACTGTCTACGCGCTTTCCCGCGGAAGGCGGCCTCTACGTTTGGACGAAAGATGCTTTCGGAGACTTCCACGGATTCCTCGCCGGATGGTGCTACTGGGTCTATTCCCTGCTTTATTTTCCCGGTTTGCTCATGGCGAGCATGGCCATGTCGGTATATATCGGCGGACCGAAATATGCGGCGCTGGCGGACAACAAGTGGTATCTGATTCCGGCTTCTATCGGATTGCTGGCCGTCGCCGCGGGACTGAACCTTGTCGGGCTGAACATCGGCAAGTGGCTGCAGAATGCAGGCGGGGTGGGCACATATATTCCGCTGGTGATGATCGCGGGCCTCGGCGCTTACGTGGCGATGCATCACGGCTCGGTCACACAGTTCTCATGGCATGAGATGGTGCCCAGCTTCAGTCTGGACACGCTGAATTTCTGGTCGAGCATTGCCTTCGCGTTCACCGGCATGGAACTCATCTGCATGATGAGTGAAGAAGTGCGCGAGCCGCGCCGCACCTTCCCGCGCTCCATCTATATTTCCGGCACCATGATCGTCGCCATCTACATTCTGGGGACGATGGCCGTGCTCGCCATGGTCCCGGCGGACAAAGTAAATACGCAGAACGGAGTCTTCCAGGCTATCGGAGTCGGGTCAGAAGCCGTGCACATCGCTTGGTTCGGCGTGTTGGCAGCGCTGCTGGTCACCGCAGGAAATGCGGGCGGAGTTGGCAGCACGGTCGCGGGCGTGGCGCGCGTGCCATTCGTCGCTGGGATTGACCGCTATCTTCCGCCGGCGTTTGGGAAATTGCATCCCAAGTGGCGCACGCCGTACGTTGCCATCATCGTGCAGGCGGTTTTGTCGGCGCTGATCCTCATCGTCTCTAACTTGCATGAGAAGATCGCGGGCGCTTATGAGATCTTGATCAACGCCACTCTCATCATTTATTTCGTTCCCTTCCTTTATATGTTCGCTGCGGTCATCCGGCTGGCTTACAAAGGCTCGCGTGAGAGCGAACAGGACACAGCGCTGATCCCCGGTGGCAAGTTCGGCGTGTGGGTCGCCGGCCTGCTCGGCTTCGTGATCACGTTCGTGTCTATCGTGCTCGCGTTCATTCCCAGCAAAGATGTGACCAATAAGATGGCGTATGAGGTGCAGATCATTCTGGGGACGATCGGCGCGATCGTTATCGGGTTCTTGCTGTATTGGAATGGCGCGCGGAAGAAGAAGGACACGGCAGCATCATGATCGAGGTGACGGTGCAAACGGTTCCATCGCGAACGATCGCGGCGGTGCGCCGGCAGGTGCGCATCGGCGAAGTAGGCTCGGCGTGGAAGCCGGCATTAGATCAGGTGTGGTCATTCTTGCGCCAGAATCCGGGACTGCGAACCGACGGACACAACATCTTCCTGTATCACCATCCGGCGAACCGACAATTGCCGATGGACGTAGATTTCGGCGTTGAGGTCATTCGCGAATTTGAACCATCTGGAGAAGTTCGGCTGGCTCGAACACCAACCCGTCGGGTCGCAACCGCGATCCATCTTGGCTCGTACGCACGCTTGAAAGAGACGCATGATGCGATTCACATGTGGGCGAAAGTGAATCATGAGACTTTCGCCGGGCAATCGTGGGAGATCTATGGAGACCCGCAACCCGACGAATCGAAGACTGAAGTTCGCGTGGAATATCTTCTGGAATCGTAGATGAACGACTTCGTTACTCATGCCTTTCGAGACATTGCGCTGGGCTTTGGCTACATCGTAATTGGTGTGTTTTTCATTTTTTTTGCTCAGCACGCGCCGAATGAGCGGGCGGCTAGAGCTCGGCGGTTTGGTGCCAAG
>JAICWB010000351.1 GCA_025935035.1 Terriglobales bacterium | reverse complement strand
CTGGCGATCTCGGACTTTATTCGTACGAACAGCTCGAATTGCCCGACGCAGCCTTGCGGCTTCGTGATCCACGTGAATGAGTTTAACGTGGATGGCGGCAGCAATATCCTGACTGGATTCGCCGGAACTAACACGCCCGTCGTGGCAACCCCCGAGCCCGCCAGCCTCGCGCTGCTGGGTAGCGGACTGCTGGGACTGGGTGGTTTGATCCGCAAGAAGCTAGTAAAATAAACGACCCTAAGAAATGCAAAGCGCCGACCAATGGTCGGCGCTTTTGCTTTGCGCATACCTCTAATATTCGATGCCGCGTTGCGCCATCACGCCTTTTTCGTAGGCGTGCTTTACCTGTTTCATCTCAGTCACGGTGTCCGCAATCTCAACGATCGACGGGTGGGCGTTGCGTCCCGTGAGGATGACGTGGACCATGGGCGGTTTTTGCTTGAGCGTTTCTACGACCGCTGCAGGGTCGAGCAGACCGTAGCCAATGGCGTAATTGATCTCGTCCAGGATGATGAGGTCCCATTTGCCGGAGAGGATAGCTTCGCGGGCCTCGTTCCATGCCTCATGAACCATGCGAATGTCTTCAGGGTCGGTATCGGCACCGCCGACTTTGATGAAGCCTCGTCCCATCTGCTTAATGATGAAGTTGTCGCCGAACTGTTTGGCGGCGTCGAGTTCGCCGTAATGCCATGAGCCTTTGAGGAATTGCAGCATGAGGACTTTCATGCCGTTTCCCACGGCGCGAAACGCAGTACCCATGGCGGCAGTGGTCTTGCCCTTGCCGGGGCCGGTGTTCACGATGATGAGACCGCGTCGGATGTCTTCAGGCATGTGGCATTGTTCCAAGGTTCCGCGCTTCGCGCTATTACGGCGCTCACTCCGCGCTCACCAGTTCAGTGGCCGCAGTGATACGGATGGCCTTTCAAGATTGTAAATGCGCGGTAGAGTTGCTCAAGCAGAATCACGCGTGCGAGTTCATGAGGCAGAGTCATCTTGCCCAGCGAGAGTTGCAATGCCGCGGTTTTGCGCGCATCGGCAGAGAAGCCGTCAGCGCCGCCGACTGCGAAGAGAAGCTGTTGCGTTCCGCGGGTTTGATGGGAGTCAATCAGTTGGGCGAGCTCCTCGGAAGAAAGCTGTTTGCCTCGGGAGTCCAGAAGAACCAGGAATGGCTTAGTGCCTTTGTCCATTGATTTGAAGAGTGACGCTTCGCTGGGAAGTTCGCTGGTCTCGACAGGGATGTAGCGAGTGAGGCGCTTGAGATAACCTGCGGTGAGCGCAGCGGTGGCGGAAGATTTGTCTTTGCCGGGTTTGGCTTGGATCCAGGCGATGCGAAGTTTCACCCGTTGACTTTACCGCAAAGGACGCAGAAGACGCAGGAAAACCAAAATTACCGCACGATGAGTACGTCCGAATCGTTTTGCCAGATCCAAAAAAACGCTTCGCCCAAGATCGGGCTCAGCATGACAACGCATCCAGATAGAATCTAAAGTTTGTTTTTTGAGGTGACGCGGAATGTGGATCTGGATCTTGGTGAGTGCGGTGGCGGGCGTGGGAATAGCGACGCAGGCGTTGATCAATACGCGGTTGGGAGCTGCGGCGGCAAGTCCGCTGGTGGCGGCTGTGATCTCCTTTGCCGTGGGGCTCGCTTCACTATTGTGCGTCTTGCTGGTGCAGCCTACGGGAACGATAAAGGTGCATGCGCTGGCGTCTGCACCGGTCTGGGCATTTTTTGGGGGCACATTAGGCGCGTTCTTTATTGTGATGACC
This sequence comes from Terriglobales bacterium, assembly GCA_025935035.1. Taxonomy (GTDB): domain Bacteria; phylum Acidobacteriota; class Terriglobia; order Terriglobales; family Acidobacteriaceae; genus JAICLA01. The sequence continues at coordinate 23 of JAICWB010000351.1, read as the reverse complement.
ATCTATGGAGTGCCGCGCGTGGG